>CAYYPN010000005.1:0-24955 GCA_964473545.1 uncultured Planctomycetaceae bacterium | reverse complement strand
AACTCGCCGGCCGCGTTGTCTCGTTCCCCCTGACCGACCGCACTCATCCGCTTGAAAGCAGTTGACCCATGCACGCCATCCTCATCACCGACAACAAGGATCTCGTCTGGCGCGAAGTGCCGGACCCCGTCCGCCGGGACGGCCGGATCATGATCGACGTCCGTGCCGCGGCGTTGAACCGCGCCGACCTGATGCAACGTAAGGGGACCTATCCGCCGCCGCCGGGCTGGCCGGAATGGATGGGTCTGGAAGTCGCCGGCATTGTTGCTGAAGCCTCGCCGGACAGCCGCTGGCAGGTGGGGGACAAGGTATGCGCGCTGCTGGGCGGCGGGGGTTACGCCGAAAAGGTCGCCGTGCCCGAAGGCATGGTCCTGCCCGTGCCGGAGGGGCTGAGTTTCGTCGAGGCCGCCGCCATTCCCGAAGCCTTCGCCACGTCGTACCTGAACCTGTGCATCGAGGGTGGCATGCAATCCGGCGACACGGTGTTCATCCAGGCCGGCGCCAGCGGCCTGGGCATGGCCGCGGTCCAACTCGCCAAGCGCCTCGGGGCCAAGGTCGTCACTACCGTCGGTTCGCAGGAGAAGGCCACGTTCGTCCGATCGCTCGGGGCGGACGTGGTCATCAACCGCAAGGCCGAGGACATCGCCGCCGTCCTGGCCGATCATCCGACCGACGTGGCGATGGACTGCGTCGCCGGGCCCAACCTCGGGCCCTGCCTGAAGACCATGGCCAAAGGCGGGCGCTGGATCGTGATCGCCACCCTCGGCGGGCCGGCCAGCGAACTCGACATGCTCGACTTCTTCAAGCGCGGCGTGAAACTCATCGGCAGCACCTTGCGCAGTCGAACCAGCGAGATGAAAGCCCGGATCCTCGCCGGCCTCGAAGCCCAACTCTGGCCGGCCTTTTCCGCCGGTGAGATCAAGGTCCTGGTTCACCAGTCTCTGCCGATCACCCAAGCCCAGGCCGCCCACGCGATCCTCCAGAACAACGCCAACATCGGCAAGGTCGTCCTGGAAGTCGGGTAGCGACGGATTGGCGCGCGGCTCGCCTCGACCGGTTCAAAGCCGGCCGCCCGGGTGGAGCATGCCCAGCGCATCGGGCGTTCTGAATCGTTGCCGGTATCGCGTGGGGGTCATCCCGGTTACGGCCTTGAAGTCGCGGCACATCTGCGACAGGTACTTGTAACCCACGGCCGCGGCGACCTCGGCCAGCGCAGCGTCGCCGGCCAGCAGGTACCGCTGGGTCAGGGTGATCCTCGCCCGGCGAAGCTCCTCCCCCAGTGTCCGCCCACGCAGTTCGCGAAACCGTCGCTGCAGCGTCCGCCCCGAAGCCGGGCAGTGGTCGACCACGTCCTGCGGGCCGATGCCCTCGGCGATGTGATCGCGGATGTAACGCAACGCCACGCCGAGCGCGGGGTCGGCGGTCTGTTGCACGTCGCTGGAACCACGCGTCAGGACCCCCAGCGGCGAGATCAACGTCGGCCCCTCCGGCGCCGGCTCGCCTTGCATCAGTCGCTCCAGCAACGCGGCGCCTTCGTAGCCGATGCGGTTCTGGTCGGCCATCAAACTCGACAGCGTCGGCTGGCAGAACTCGCAGATCGGTTGGTCGTTGACCGCGCCGACGACGGCGACGTCATCGGGCACGTTCAACCCGGCGGCATGGCAAGCGGTGATCGCGTGGTAACCGTAATCGTCGTCGATCGCCATGAGCCCCATCGGCCGAGGCAGATCACCGAGCCATCGGGCCAGACGGTCTGATTGCCGCGCGGTCATCGGCTGGTTGCGGCGAAGGTTCATCTCCAGCCGATGGACCGACCGGCCGGCTTCGGCGGCCAGGTCGACGAACGCCTGGGCACGCTGTTTTCGTGTGTCTCGTTCACCCTTGGCGGTCAACATGCCCAGGTGCGGGATGTCGCGCTCGAGCAAATGTTCGAGCACCATTCTGGCCCCTTCCTCCGCATCGATCGCCACCCGCCGCGATGGCGACATCGGCGGGCCGGGGTACAACGACACCGATGGCGCCCGCAGCACCCAGTCCGGCGTCAGGTTGGGAAACAGCGTGCCGACCACGCCGGCCACCGACTCGGGCCGACGCGCCGGCACCGCGTCCGCCGAAACCAGCATCAGCCGCCAGGAACGCCGGGTTGCGGCGTAGCGGCTGATCCCCGTCGCCATCCCACGCGTCCACGGCACCCACAGGTCGATCACCACCATCACGCCAGTAGGGCCGATCCCTGCCATCGCCGGAGCATACCATAAATTGTCGCTACAGATTAATCATATTGACGCACAAGGCTAATCATCGCGTCCTCCCGTGATGCATAATTCAACCGTTCGGATTTCCAGGCCGCCGGCGTCGGCTCGCCTGAAATCCCATCTTCGATCCGCCAGGAGGAAATGCGATGAGGACAACGCAACGCAAACGCCACATTCGACCGGCAGGTCTGGCCGCGGCTGTCACCGCGCTGGCCCTGTGCGCGACGACGCCGGCCATGGGGGCTGACTACGCATGGAACAGCACCGGCAACCCCAACTGGTCGGTCGCGGGTAACTGGGATGTCGACGGCAGTCCCGCGACCAGCCCCCCGGGAGCTTCGGACGACATCACCACACCGCTTTCCGTTGTCACGACCGGACTCGACTCGGCCTCCCAGACCGTTAACAACTGGACGTTTGCAGGCACGCAGGCGTGGACGGTGGTCGGTTTCAACGGCACCGGCGGCACGACACTGAACATCGATGGCACGCTGACCCACCAGGGCACGGATACCCTGCGCTTCCGCAACTCGGGTGGCGACAGCAATCCGCTGGACCTCGTGGTCAACCACATCGAAATCTCCGGATCCTCGGGCCTGCGCATCGGCGACAACAGTTCAACCAACGATCGGATCAACGCCTTCTCGGCCGGATCGATCAATATGAACGGGGGCGCTCTCCTGCTCAACGTCGGGCTTGACGGCGCAACCGCGACGGTCACCGGCGAACTGGCCATGAGCGGCTCCAGCATCGTCCTGGCGGCCTGGAGCCAGGGCACCCAGCCCAACCACACGCTGGAGGTCGGCTCGCTCGTCTCGACCGATACCGACCCGATCATCGCCGCCAACAACTACAACGGCACCGCGACCTTCGCCACCATCGACATCCGAACCGCCGGCTTGGCCAGCTTCGCCGGCAAGCTTCAGGACACGACCGGCACCTTCGCCGGTTCCTCGCTGGCTGTCGAAATGAATGGCTCGGGTACGCAGATTCTGACCGGCATCAGCAACACCTACAGTGGTGACACGACCGTCACCTCCGGCACGCTGCTGATCAACAACGCCTCCGCCAGCGGCACGGGCACCGGCGCGGTGAATGTCAATGGCGGAACCTTCGGCGGCACGGGCAGCGCGACCGGCAACGTCACCGTCGCCTCGGCCGCGACGCTGCTGGGCGGGGACGCCTCCGCCGCGTCCGACGACCTGAGCCTCTCGGGCAACCTCACGCTCGAAGACGGCGCGGTCATCTCACTGGCCCTCGGCGCCGGCGGGGCCCACTCCTCGCTGACGCGCACCGGCGGCACGTGGAGCTTCGACAGCGACCAGGCTTTCGACTTCGTGGACCTGGGCGCCCAGGTCACCACCTACGACAACATCATCACCGGCCTGACCGGCTCCGAGGCTGGACTGGACACGATCGGCTCCTGGACCCTCCTCAACACCGGCTGGGTCGGCACCTTCAGCCTCGACGCAAGCAACAACGTCGACCTGACCCTCTCGGCCATCCCCGAGCCCGCAACGCTTGCGCTGCTGGCCCTGGGCGGTGTCGCCATGCTGCCGCGCCGGCGCAGCCGGTGAAGCAACAACAGCCTCCTCCGGCGGCGTGTCGTCCAACATACGACACGCCGCTTTTTCATGCGGTCAGCTAACCCCAATCGCTCACCCGGTGACGCCGGATCGAGACTGAAAACCGATTCCCCGCGAAGCTCGTGCGTGTTGTCGTGGCCAGGCGCGTGTGAGAGATGCAACAGCCGGGGCCAGGCCCGGCCCCGGATCACCCCCGGATCACCCCCGGCTGACGTCCGGATGACGTCCATGCAGGTCAGGGGTCGGTTGACTCAGCCCAACGCGGTCCGCCGCCGCCCGCGGCCGAGCATCAATCCGCCGCCCACCGCCAGCAGTGCCAGGCCCGCCGGTTCGGGCACCGACTCGCCGACGAGGTTGAACGTGAACGACGCGCCCGTCGCGCCGAAGGCGGCGCCCTGGTCGGTGCCGATCGTCAGCAGCGCGTCATCGAACACGCCGTCGACGCCGTTGGGATCGAACAGCAACTCGATGTTCAGCGACCCGCCTTTGGCGATGACCGTGCCGGTGGCGGTGAGGATCTCGAACTTGTCGCTGTCGGCGCCGGTGATCGCGGCGGTGAGGAACGACAGGTCGGTCAGCGTGCTGTCGCCGCCGTTGTCATCGGGGGTGGTGTTTTCGAGCGTCAGCGTGAACGTGGCGGTGTCGTCGTTGTCGATCGTGCCGAAGTCGAAGGTTTCACTGCCGGGGATGGCGGTATTGCCGTCGGCGGTGAACTGCGCGACCGGGCCCACGCCCTGGGCGGAGAAGAGGATGTCGTGGCCATCGACGTCGTTGGCGTCGTTGGACGAGACGTTGATCGCGTCGGTAATGGCCACGCCCTCGGTGCGTGCGCCGGGGGTGTAGGTGTAGGTGAAGCCGGTGCTCTGGCCGGCGTTGAGGGAGTAGGCTCCGCCGGCTCCGCCGAAGTTCGGATCGCCCGGGGCGCCGGCGTTGCCGGTCAGGGTCGTGTTGGTCCCGCCGATGTTGGTCACGGTGAGGTCTTCGCTGTCGGAATCGCCGACGCGGGCGAGGAAGGCCAGCGTTTCGCCGTCGTCGGGATCCGTATCCAGCGCCGGGTCGGTGCGGGTGAAGCCTTCGTAGCGGACCGGGTCCTGGCTGAAGTTGTAGAACCCGAACTTGCCGGTGGGGAACGCTTCGCTGGTGAAGATGTGGTTGGCGTCGGCGATGTCGATGTCGAAGATGGTCTGCTCGGTCTGGAAGGTGCCGATGCCGCCCTGGATTTTGATGGTGATGTTGGTGGTGCTGTAGTCGAGGGTGAAGTTGTAGTCGGTGGGGTCGGTCCAGCCCAGACCCGAGCCGGTGTTGGTGCCCAGGGACTGGAAGGTCACGTCGGAGGTCGAAGAGTGCGTCCAGTAAGGATTGCTTACCGAGCCGTTGTTGATGATGTCGCCGGTGACGTAGGAGAGGCGGAAGCCCGGCTGTGCGCCGGACTGGGAGCCCTGTTTCCAGTCGAACAGCAGGGTGTCGATCGTGCTGTTGCTGGCGGTGGTGGGTTGCTGAAGGCCGAAGACGAATCCGATGAAGTCATTGTCGCCGGAGCTATCGACGCCGAACTTGCCGTCGATGGTGGTGTTGATGAAGTCGTCGGTGCTGGCGTAGATGGTGGGGGAGCCGTTGATCTCCTGGCGGACGAAGAATCCGTCAGGGCCGGAGCCTTCGACGCCGTTGTTGTCGACGTCCCAGAAGCCGTTGCTGTTGGCGGTCAGTTCGACCCAGGTATTGAGGTCGACGCCGGACTGGGCGAAGGCGGTCACGGACCCGGCCAGGACGGCCACGACACAAACCCATGTGCGAATCATCATTCTGCTCCCGAGCACTCAAGCCTGCTGCGGCGGTCGGCGTGACATGAAGCCGAAGCCACAACGCGAATCCAGGGTGGTCAAAGATGACACCAAGCCGAGCGGTTCCCGGTCCGCGAGCGGCGTAACTTCCCGGTTTGACCCGAGCTGATAATGGTCACGCCAGCAGATGGTAACTTGCCACAGGATCGCGATATGTCAAGGCGAAACCAAAAAACCTTATCAATAATTGCCTTAAGCATGGTTTCGCGCAGGGCAGGCAGGCTGTGATCCGTCAGCTTGTCGTGGATCGGCCTGACAGGCCGGTTAATTGCGGCAAATCAATCTTAGTCATTGACATGAAGCCGGTTAGAGAACAGTCTGGGCCTTGCGCCAATGTCAGACCTGACACGGAAATGTCAGGGCGACCTTCAAGCCGCAACCCTCGTGCGTACGCGGGGTTACTGTGGTTCGGCCGGTTCGTTCGGCCTGTCAGGGGGGCGGCCACGGACATTCGTTGGTGCGCACGGGTTTGGCGCGCTGGTTAGAATGGCAGCCCGTTGCAGGCCGAATTCGCAGGAGCGGGGATGTGCTTCGAGTTTGCCGTTGACCAGCTTCTACCGACGTCCAGATCGACCGTTCGAGAGCGAGCATTACTTCCACCGCTCCCAGCGCCCGCTGCAGGCGTTGGTGTTTCTGCTGCCGTTTGTGGCGGCGTATGAGATCGGGGCGTTGTACAGCCAGCGGGGGATTCTCGCCCGGTCGCTGTTGTCGGACGTGCTGGAGGCCTTCGGGCCGGCCGGGCGGTACCTGCCGGGATTGCTGGTGGTGGTGGTGCTCATCGCCTGGCACATCGCCCGGCGCGACCGGTGGGAACTGGACTGGCGCTTGTACCTGGCGATGGCGGCCGAATCGGTGGCGCTGGCTGTGCCGCTGATCATGCTGGCCCTGCTCTGGGGTCGCGAGCCGGCGTGGAGCGATGTCTTGCTGCCGCTGCAGAACGGGACCGCCTCACCCCCTTCCGGGGGCGGGGGTGGGTGGCAGGAGGACCTGTTCCTGGCGATCGGGGCCGGCGTCTACGAGGAGCTGGTCTTCCGCCTCATGGCGATCACGCTGCTGCACCTGCTGCTGGTCGATGTGATCGGTCTGGGATTCAAGGTCGGCAGCATCCTGGCGATCGCCTGTTCCGCGGTGCTGTTCGCCGCCTATCACTTCGACGTGAGCAATCCCTTCACCTGGGTGCGCTTCCTCTTCTACTCCGCCGCGGGCGGGTACTTCGGGGCCCTGTTCGCCATCCGGGGCTTCGGGATCGTCGCGGCAACCCACGCGTTCTACGACATCTTCTACGTGGTGATCAAATACGGCCTGCTGGACGGAAGCCGCGAAGCCACGTAGTAGCCACGCCACGCAGGGCGGCGGGGCGGGTGCTGCGTCCCAGCGTCCGATAGCGCTTCGTGGCTTATTCCCGCAGGAATTCTCCCGCTTCGTCCGTTATACTGATATAGCTTGGGCAAGGGTCGACCTTGCCCGCGTACGAAAGGATCGCGATGGCAACGCTGGCATGGGTACCCGGTTGGCCGGAGATGCTGATTATCGGGTTGGTCGCGCTGCTGATTTTCGGCGGACGTCTGCCCGAGGTCGGCCGCAAGCTCGGCCAGGGACTCGTTGAATTCAAGAAGGGCCTCAAAGGCGTCAAGGACGACCTGGAGCAGGTCGACCGCGACGTGAAGGACGCCGGCGACGAATCGTACGCCCACGACGAAGACCCGGCCCAGCTCGACGGCAAGGCCGCCGACGGCGGCGCGTCGAACACGACCAGTTCGCGCGACAAGGCGCACACGTCCTGATGCGCCTGGCGTGAGGGATCGTGCGAGGACAACCAGCGATCCGTTCGAGGCGCGTAGCCAGTCAGCGACGCGCCTTTATGTTTGCGCTCGTGAGTCGTAGGATCAGTCTTGTGAGCAACGATGCATCACAACGCGAGACCCCTGCCGCGGTGCGGCCGACGATCGGGATCACCATGGGCGATCCCGCGGGCATCGGCCCGGAGATCGTGGTCAAGGCGCTGGCCGATCCGGCGATCCGCGCGCTGGGCCGCTTCGTCGTCTATGGCATGAACGAACTCATGGCTTACGCCGCCGACCGCGCCGAGATCGAGCCGTACTGGTGGCGCGTGCAGCACGACTCGCCGCGGCTGGCCCATGACCTGACGCACGACTGCATCGTCCTGGACTACGACGAGTTCAGCCTGCTTGGCCAGGCGATCCATCAGC
The DNA here is from genome assembly GCA_964473545.1 of uncultured Planctomycetaceae bacterium. Taxonomy (GTDB): domain Bacteria; phylum Planctomycetota; class Phycisphaerae; order Phycisphaerales; family Zrk34; genus CAYWKS01. Next base: position 17,063 of record CAYYPN010000005.1, on the reverse strand, counting down.
CCACGCGCGAGGGCGGCCTGGCGTCGCTGGCCTTCCTCAAGGACGCCGTCGCCGCCGCCACCAGGCCCCGGGATCATCCGGGCCGACTCGATGCGCTCGTGACCGCGCCGATCTGCAAGGCCTCGTGGCATCTGGCCGGGTGCAAGTGGCCCGGTCACACCGAACTGCTGGCCGCGCTCACCGCCGCCAAGCGATCGGTCATGATGTTCTCGGCGCCCAAGCTCAACGTCGCGCTGGCGACGATTCACATCCCGTTGCTCAGCCTGGAAAACGAACTGACCATCGGCCGCATCTACGACCCGATCGACCTGGGGCACCAGGCGTGTCAGGCGTTGGGGATCGAGCAGCCGCGCATCGCGGTCTGCGGAATGAACCCGCACGCCTCGGAAGGCGGGCTGTTCGGGGACGAGGAAACACGTCTCATCGAGCCGGCCATCAGCGCCGCCCGCGAGCATGGCATCAATGTCAGCGGTCCGTTTCCCGCCGACACGATCTTCCTCGATGCGATCCGCGGCCGCTACGATCTGGTCGTGGCGATGTACCACGATCAGGGATTGATCCCGATCAAACTGCTGGCGTTCGACGATGCGGTCAACCTCACGTTGGGTCTGCCGATCATCCGCACGTCACCCGATCACGGCACGGCGTTCGACATCGTCGGCCGCGACAAGGCCAACCCCTCGTCGCTCAAGGCCGCCATTCGCCTGGCCGCGCAGATGGCGCCGCATGGCCCGATCACCCGGGGCGCCGAGAAGCCGCGCCCCACTTCCAACCCCTCCAAACCATGAACCAACCCAAGCGAGTCCTGTTCATCGGTGGTTACGGCCATCACTACCTGAGGCAAGCGGTCCAGCGCGGGCTGGCCGAAGCGGTCGCCTGGGCGTCGGACGGCATCGACGAAGCCGCGGCCCGCGCCGCCGCCGCCGAACGCCTGTCGTCATCGATCGACTTCCACGCCGACGCATGCCGGGCGATGGACGATGTGCAACCCGACGTGGTCAACGTTGGCGCGGTGTATGCCCACAACGGCCCGCTGGTCATCGAGGCGTTGCGGCGCGGCATTCCCGTCGTCAGCGACAAGCCGGTCGTTGCGACGGAGGCCGACTACGAACGCCTGGCCGAGGTGTGCCAGCGTCCCGATGCTCCGCCGCTGGTTACGGAGTTCGACCTGCGGTCGCGCCCGGCGTTCCGCGCGGCGCGGCTGGCCGTCGAGCGCGGCCTCGTCGGCGAACCCGTCCTCGCCACGGCACAGAAAAGCTACCGCTTCAACACACGCCCCGACTTCTACAAGGACCGCGACCAGTACGGCGGCACCCTCCTCTGGATCGCCAGCCACGGCATCGACCTGGTTCACTACGTGACCGGCATCGACTACGCCGGCGTCACCGGCGTGGCCGGCAACGTCAGCCGACCCGGCTACGGCACGATGGAGGACCATGTCGTCGCGTGCTACGACCTGGCCAACGGCGGCAGCGCGGTGGTCCATGCCGACTTCCTGCGCCCCGTCGCGGCGCCGTCGCACGGTGACGATCGCCTCCGCCTCGCCGGCACGCAGGGCGTCGTCGAGGTCCGCGACAATGCCTGCACGCTCATCACCGAGGTCGACGGCCCGGCCGACATCACCGCCACCGGGGACCAGGCCGACCTGGTGGTCGATATCCTCGCGGCGATCGACGGGCAATGCGACGTATTCGGCACGGCCCGGTCGCTGCACATGGCGCGCCTCCTGCTCGACTCGCGAGCGGCCGTGGACGATCGAACCCGTCGTCCGCTGACCTGAACGCCTCGGCGATGCTAAACTGGTCGGTCCGTTCGAATCCCAAAGCCTCAGCGGACCTGTCGGAGACCCGCGATGAAACTGGAGACATTGATCGACCCGGAACTGGCCATGATCCTGGATGATGTGTCGGAGCGTGACGTCTTGTTGGGCACGCTTGCCGAACACATCGCCCGGCGGATCGAGGACATCGATGCCGGACAGTTGCAGAAGGCCTTGATCGAGCGTGAGGTCCGGGGCCCGACGTCGACGCCCGAAGGGGTGGCCTTTCCCCATGCGATGTACGACGGCGCCGGCGACAGCCTCGTGGCGGTGGCCCGGGTCAAGGGCGGCGTGGATTTCGGGCATGCCGACCATCCGCCCAGCGACGTGATCTTCGCCATGGTCGGTCCGGCCGACTCGGCGTGGCAGCACGTGAGCATCCTCGCCCGGCTGGCCCGCATCTGCCACAGCCCCGGCGCCCTGGACGCCATGCGACAGGCCACCGACGCCAGGACCCTCTTCGATGCCCTTCAGGCGGAGGACGCCCGCCATGGCTGATGAGCAACCCAACCGCAAACTCATGGTCATCATCCTCGATCAGGCGGAACTGATCGACGAGTTGCTGACCGGTTTCCTCGACATCGGCGTGCCCGGCGCGACCATCGTCGAGTCGCGCGGCATGGGCTCGATCATCCGCAAGGACATGCCCATCTTCGCCGGTCTCGCCTCGCTGTTCCCCGAACACACCGGCAGCCGCATGGTCCTGTCGGTCGTGGAGGATGACAAAGCCGACGACGTGTTCGAACTCGTCGAAGAACTCGTCGGCCAAACGGATACCGCGCACAGCGCCATCTGCTTCACGCTCCCCGTCGCCGAGTTCCGCAGCATCCGGACCAAGTGAGTCGCAGCCACGAAGCCACGTCGCCACGAAGGGACAAAGAAGAGCGGAGGCGGGAGCATCGATTCGGGTCGCACAGCACATCCGGAGTTGAACAATGACACAGATCAGAACTTACCGGGACCTGATTGCCTGGCAGAAAGCGATGGATCTGACGGAATCGGGATATCGATGGACCGAGACCATGCCGTCGCGGGAGCAGTTCGGTTTGACCTCGCAGATCCGTCGTGCCTTGGTATCGGTGCCCAGCAACATCGCCGAAGGCTGGGCGCGTGGCCCGTCGGCCGATTACGTGCGAATGCTGCGAATCGCTCGCGGCTCACTTGCTGAAGCCAGCACGCAAGCCGAACTGATCGATCGCCTGGGAATGCTTCAGCCTGATCAATCAACCTCAGCATTGATGGAAGAAACCGACCGTGTCCTGCCGGGGCTGATCCGAAGCGTTGAACGTTCTTGAATATCTTCGTCGCTTCGTGGCTCCGTGGCTTCGTGGCTACTACTCACCATGCGTATCCTCATCGCTCTGGCTGTGCTGGTAATTCACGGGTTGCTCGTCAGCAGCGAGCGGTTTTGGGGGTGGCGTCGGCATCCGCTGGGGGCGGTGCTCAGCACCGGCGGGTGGATCGCCGTGGGGATCGGCCTGCTGCTCGGGCCGCATGGGATCCAGCTTGTCACCGCGGAACACACGCAGGTGCTGCGCCCGTTGATCCTGTTCTGTCTCGGGTGGGTCGGCGTGATGGTCGGGTTGCAACTGCGGCGGGACCTGCCGACGATGTTGCCCGGCGGTTCGGTGCGGCTGGCCATGGCCGACTTCCTGGTCTCGGTGCTGGTCGTCGGGTTACTGGTCGTCGGGGCCCTGACGTTGGTCGGTGACCGGATCGACTGGCCGGCGGCGATCGTGCTGGCGGTGGTGATGGGCGCGTGCGGCGTCGGTTGGTCGCCGGAGGTCCGCTCGCTGGTGCGGGACAAGGGCCAGGGTGATACGGCCAACTATCTCCGTGCCGCCGCGGGCATCGGGTCCCTGCTGGCCGTGGTGGTGTACGGTCTGGCGTTCATGCTCATCAAGCACGCGCCGGGCGTGGAGGCGGATTCACCGGTGCGGCTGCTGTTCAGCGGCGTCCCGCTCGCGGTGGGGCTGGCGGTGTCGTTGGTCATCGCGACGATGTTCGGGCTCATCGGGTCGTGGCTGATGCATATCGCCGGCCGCAGTGAAAGTCAGTTCCTGGTCATTCTGCTCGGGCTGGTCTCGTTCGTGACGGGGGCGGCGGCGACGATGGGGTTCAGCCCGCTGTTCGTGGCGATGTTGTGCGGTGTCGTGGTGGCCAACGTGCCCGGCGACGTGCTCACACGCTTCAAGCGGGTCATCATCGAGGCCGAGCAGCCGATCGCGATGGTGATGATGCTGACCGCCGGGGCGATCGCCGACCCGAGGTTGTCCACGCCGGCGCTGGCGATGCTGGTGCTCGTGCTGACCGGTCGGATGCTGGTGAAGCTGACGTTGGCGGCGCACGATCGTCAGCTTCGCATCACCGGCCCGCGCGACAGCGCCCTGGGCATGGGGCCGGTGCGCCAGGCGCCGCTGGCGATCGCCATGGTCATGGGGTACGCCGTCTCCGGACACGCGTCCCTGACCGATCACCTGATTACCGGCGGTGAACTGGTGATGGTGGTGATCCTGCTCGGGTTGCTGACCGACATCGCGCCGCTGATGCGGCGGCTGGTCGGCGGCAAACCGCCAGCGCCGTCGCAGGCTTCGATGCCAGGCGAGGTGACGTCATGAGAATCGTCACGTCGCTGATTATCCTGCTGGTGTTGGCGGTGATCGTGAACCAGTACGCGGCGCACTGGGTCGACCTGTCGGCGGATGACGTCGAGACGATGCGCACCGCGCTGAGCGTGGGCATCCTGATGCTGGGGGCGTGGCTGGCCGGTCTGTGCTTCGACCGCATTCGCCTGCCGAAGATCAGCGGGTACCTGATCTTCGGCGTGGTCATCGGGCCGTACCTGCCCGAGGTGATCGGCAACCTCAGCGGCGGCACATTGCCCGAGGCGTTTCGCGACGGCCTGGTCAGCCACGACCAACTGCCGCGTTTACAGTTCATCAGCGACCTGGCGATCGCGCTGATCGCCTTGACCGCGGGCGGCGAGATCCGCCTGCGCTGGCTGCGGGATCAGTTGCGCATCGTGTCGGTGGTCACGATCATCGAACTGATCGGGGTGTGGGTGATCGTCGGCGCGGCGGTGTTCGTGCTGGAAGGTTTCGTGCCGGTGATCCGGGATGCGCCGTTGAGCCATCGCGTGGTGATGGCGGCGCTGGTGGGGCTGATCGCGGCGGCGAACTCGCCGGCGGTCGTCATGGCGATGATCAACGAGTTCCGCGCCGAGGGACCGCTGTCGCGCACCACGCTGGCGGTGACCATCTTCAAGGACATGCTGATGGTCGTGCTGTTCGCCTCGACGCTGGCGATCGGGCGCGGCTGGGTCAGCGAAACCGAGACGTTGAGCGCGACGTTTCTCCTGGCCGTGGCGGTACAACTGATCGGGTCGCTGGTGATCGGCGCCGCGGCGGGGGCGGTGATGGCGTTGTACGTGCACCGGGTCGGCTCGCACCTGGTGATCTTCCTCATCGGCGCGTGCATGGCTTTCGCCCTGTTCGGCGAGCAGAAGTTCACGTTGTTCGGCGAGATGATTCATCTGGAGCCGCTGCTGATGGGTCTGGCCGCGGGGCTGGTGATGGAGAACCTGTGGCCGGAGGAATCGGAGCCGCTGTTCGGGACGATCGAGTCGATGAGTCTGCCGGTGTATTGCCTGTTCTTCGCGCTGGCCGGGGCGAAGCTGGACCTGACGGTGCTGGCGACGTTGTGGGCGGCGGGGGTGGTCGCGGTGCTGTTCGCCATCCGCACCCTGGCGGTGTGGGGCACCATCACCGGTGCGGCGCGGCTGGTCGGGTTCGACAACGAACAGCGCGGCCGGTTGTGGATGGGTTTCATCCCGCAGGCCGGCATCGCCCTCGCCCTGGCGGCGCTGGTTCAGAAGGGCATGCACACCGACGACAACGAAGCCTTCGGCAACATGCTGAGTGTGCTGATCGGCCTGATCGCCATCAACGAAATCATCGGTCCCGTCGGCCTGCGCTACGCGCTGCTGCGCAGCGGCGAAGCGTACAAGGCGGATGCGAAAGAGTAATTCACGGTTGACGCCGGTCCCCGCGCCCGAAGCCGAACAACCGGGAAGTGGAAACCTCGAAGCCGCCGCCGCGAAGGGGGATCGTTCCGGTCGGCGTGAAGCCGATCTTGCCGGCCAGCGGACTCAGCCTCACGATCCGGGGTAATGGACCATCCCCGCGAACAGCTTGACGGCGTGGCGCGTCGGCGACTTTCGTGCGGCACTCGGGGGCCGGTTATGGGCCGGTGATTGTCAGTGAATGTCGGCCGAGCCGTCGGTCTGACTCAAGCGAACGCGGCCCGATTCAGGGCATGATCCGCCGCCTGTCGCACCATCGGCATCTCGTCGGCGTCGGCGGCGATCGCCTCGACCCGTCGGCGCACGTCCGGCTCCTCGCGGACAACCCCCCGGTTGCCCAGCACAATCAGGGCATTGCGCCGAATCATGTCGAGCTTCGCCCGCTTCATCGCCGACCCCCGGAAGTGGGCGCGGCGGTCGTCTTCGGTCCAGTCGATCACCTTCCGGGGGTCGAAGCCGGTGTCGAGGGGCGGGTAGGATGCGTCGCTCTGCCCCACCGGGAGAGGGCCGGTGGCGTGCTCGGCCTTGCTCACATACGGGCACACATCCTGGCAGATATCGCAGCCGAACAGCCAGTCGCCCATCCGGTCCTGCAACCCGGGATCGATCGGCGAACGGTGTTCGATCGTCAGGTAGCTGATGCAGCGCGTGGCGTCGACGGCGTAGGGGGTGATCGCATCGGTCGGGCAGGCGTCCACGCACCGCGTGCACGTGCCGCAATGGTCGACCTCCGCCTCGTCGGCCGGCAGGACCAGCGTCGTCACGATCGCCCCCAGCAACAGGTGCGAGCCAACCTCACGATTGAGCAGCAGGCTATGCTTGCCGATCCACCCGAGCCCGGCGCGAACGGCGTGCTCACGCTCCATCAACGGGGCGGTATCGACACACACGCGAAACGTATGCTCGGGATGCCGCTCGCGCAGCCCGTCGGCCAGCTTGAACAAACGCTTCTTGAGCACCTTGTGGTAGTCGGTGACCCGGGCGTAACGGGCGGTGCGGCATTGGAGATCTGAAATTTCAGATTGCGCCCCGGGGATCCGGTCGGCCACGCAGATGATGCTTCGCGCCCCCTCGACCAGCTTGCGGGGATCGAGGCGCACCTCGACGTTCTCGGCCAGCCATTGCATGTCACCGTGGCGTCCTTCGTCCAGCCACCCCCGGAAGAAATCCGCATGGTCCGAGGGCCGTGCCTCGCAGACGCCGCACAGGGCGAACCCCAGCCGCGCGGCTTGCCTCTTCACAGCCGACATCGGTGCTCCGCCATGCGACATCCCCTCATTCACCGCGGTATTCGCACGCCGTCGTGCACGTTTCATGCACCACGATCGTATGCAGCAGCGGCAGGCTCGGCCTGAGTCGATTCCAGAGCCACCGCGCCAGGTTCTCCGCCGTCGGATTCTCCAGGCCTTCGATGTCATTGAGCACGTAATGGTCGAGTTGCTGCTCAACCGGGGCGATCGCCTGTTTCATCACGCCGTAGTCGACAAGGTATCCCTCGGCCGGGTCGACCTCGCCGGCGACAATCACATCAACATGAAACGAATGCCCGTGCATGCGCCGGCACTTGTGCCCCTCGGGAAACGTCGGCAACCAGTGGGCGGATTCGAAGCTGAACGATTTGGTCAGTCGCACGCGCATGGCGGGCATTGTAACAGCGCCGCGCCGGTTCAGACGCCGCGCCGGTCCGGGGGCCAGATGATCTTGTGCAACTGCGTCTGCACCCGCACGGGCAGCCCGTCGACCAGCACCCATTCCACCAGATCACTCAGCGGCAGGCCGCTCACCCCCGGCAGCTCCTTCCCCTCGGGCATCGCGTGTACGGCCGACATCAGCACCGCGTTCACACGCGCCGCCAGGTCGTATCGGCCGATGACTTGCCTGGCCCAGTCGTAGTCGGCCCGACCGGTCAGTACGAACTTCACCTCGTCGTTGCCGCGAAGATGCTCGACGTTCTCCCACAGGTTGCGCTCGACTTCGCCGCTTCCGGGGGTCTTGAGGTCCATGATGCGGATCACGCGATCGTCGCATGGGCTGATGTCGCATGCGCCGCTGGTTTCGACGAGCACCGTATGCCCCGTATCACACAACCGCGCCATCAGCGGATGCACATTCGGCTGCAACAATGGCTCGCCGCCGGTGATTTCCACCAGACGTGGGGCTTGGGGCGCGAGGCTGGTGACCGCTTCCACCACCTCATCCAGCGTCATCCGCCCGCCTTCATGGAAGGCATACGCCGTGTCGCAGTACCCGCAGCGCAGATGGCAGCCGGTCAGCCGCACAAACACGCACGGCAACCCCGCCCAGGTGCTCTCGCCCTGAATCGACCGGTAGATCTCGTTGACCATGAGGGTGTGGGACATTGGGGTTGGTTAACCAATCACGCCAGCAACGGATCGACCATCCCCAATGCCTCGAACGCTTCGGCGCGCAGCAGGCAGGCGTCGCATCGGCGGCAGGGACGGCCATGGTCATCGGGGTCGTAGCAGGTATGGGTCAGGCTGTAGTCGACGCCGAGTTCGAGGCCGCGGCGGATGATCTGCTTCTTCGACTCGGCGATGAGCGGGGCGTGGATGGTGATCGGCGCGCCTTCGACGCCGGCCTTCGTGGCGGTCCGGGCCATCTTTTCGAACGCATCGATGAACTCGGGCCGCGTATCGGGGTAGCCGGAGTAATCCACCGCGGTGGCCCCGATGAAGATGTCGTTGGACCCGAGCACTTCGGCCCAGGCCAGGGCATAGGAGAGAAAGATCGTGTTGCGGGCCGGGACGTAGGTGATCGGCACGCCGTGGCTCATGACGGCGGTGGGGCGATCGCGCGGCACGTCGATATCCGCGGTCAACGCCGACCCGCCGATCGCCCGCAGGTCCAACTCGACCCAGCGATGTTCAACGACCCCCTGCGCCGCGGCGACGCGTTGGGCCGCCTCGATCTCCGCCTGGTGGCGCTGGCCGTAGTTGAAGCTCAGGGCATAGCAGTCAAAGCCATGGCTCGCGGCAATGGCGAGTGTGGTCGCACTGTCCAGGCCACCGGACAGCAACACCACGGCCCGTTGAGCGTTAGGCGAAGTCGACATCATCACATTCTAAGACAATCGGTCGCGCGGCGGCGGGGGCCGATCAGTTGGAACCGAGCGAGTCGATGCGGTCCTGGGCCTGCTGTGCCGCGTTGCGATACGCCAGCTCGCCGGTCTCGGCGGCCAGTGTTTCGTTGACCGACACGATCTGGGTCAACACCGCGCGGGTGACCTTGTCGTTGGTGGTCGCGTCCGCGGCTTCGCTCAACGACTCGGCTGCCTCGGTCAGGCTCGTCCCCGCCTGGTTCTGCGACTGGTCGGCCCGGGCGCCGGCGGCCTCGGCCATCGCGCGGATCTTCGTCGCCTGGGCGTCGGGGAAGCCCTGGTCGGCCTGGCTCTGCACCGCCTCGAAAAAGCGGGCGTGGCTGGCGTCGGTCGCCCCCGACTGGCGGGTGACGTGGGCCAGTTCGGCCTGCTTGATCGCATGCTCCACCGTCAGCCGCGGCCGCAGGTGGCCGGGGGCCTGGGCCATGGCCTGGCTCAACACGTCGACCGCGGCGCTCAGTTGCGAGATCGCCTGGTCGTGGCGGGCCATGACCTGCTCGGAGTATTCGCGGTTGCGCTGGGTCAGTTGCTGAACGAGCTGATCGGCAAGCTGCGAGGCCTGCTGGGCGAACTGCTGGGCCTGGGCCTGTCGGTCATTGCCGCGCGTGTTGATCCCGCCGATCAACTCCTGGGCGCTGGCGATCTGGTGCTCGACCTGGGCGAGTTCGGCTTCGCGGATGCCGACCCGGCTCCGCACGCGCTGCAACTCGGTGTTGAGTTTTTCGATCTCCGCGCCGAGCTGGTCGGCGCCCCGGGTCAACGTCGCGGCCTCGGTGTAAAGATCGAACCGGGCCTGGCCGGTCGACGCGAAGCTGCGGCCGCGCAGGTCCTCGGCCTTGTTCAACCGGGTCAGGCGCTGCTGCTCCAGACGCTGGCGGTCGGCGGTCAGTTGCTGGGCCTGGCCCTTGAGATCGCGGAGGCCGGCGTTGATGTCGGCCCGGCGGGATTGCAGTTGGGTCAGGCGATCCTGCACGTCGGCCAGCACCGGCGCTTCATTGACCTCAAGCATTGCCTGGGCGTTGGCCTGGGCGCGGCGGACGGCGATGAGCGTGTTCATCGTCTGCTCAGTCAGCGTGGCGATGTTGGCCCAGCCGACCTTGACGTAGGGCCTGTCGGGGTTGTCCTGCTCCACGCGTCCGTCGAGGGCCAGCCGGGCGGCATGGCGGGCCTGGGCGGCGCGGACCTCAGCCAGCGCGATCGCGGCGGAGGCCTGCTGCGTGGCCGAGCCGCGACCGGTCAGACCCTCCAGTTGCGACTGGGCCTCGGCCAGTTCCTTCTGCTGGTAGGCGGTGAGGGTGCCGGCGAAGCGGGGGGTGTCGGTGCTTTCACGATCGATGAAGCCCTGGGTGGCGTCGACGATGTTCGCCCGGGCGACGGCGAAGTCCTTGCCGGCGTCGGCCTGTTCCTGGCTCGACTCGTCGGCGCTGCAGCCGACCAGGCTCATCATGACGATCATCAGCAGCAATACGGTGGATTTCACTGTGGGTACCTCGGCGTCAGCCGTAGGGGTGAGCGGAAAACGCGAATGATATCAGTTGGACGAGTTCCCGTCAGCGGGAGCCTCGCCGTCGGCCTCCTCCGCCGGGGTCACCGGGGTCACCGGGGTCTGCGGCGGGCGATAGTCGATCGGGTAGCTCGTATTGCTCGGCAGCAGCGCCTGGATCCACTGCACCGCCCGGTCGTAACGCGGGTCGTTGTATCCGGTGAAGTACGGCTGCATGCCGTCCACCTCGGGGTGCAGATACGTCGCGTCCGCCCGGGGCAGTGCGTACTGCAACAGCAACGACTCCTTGGGAATCGTGCGGTCGATCATGTGGCGCTGGCCGCCCTGTATTTCGTTGAGGATGAAAAAGTTGGTGTAGGCGATCTCTTCGCTGTTGGGCCGACGGGTGAAGATGTAGGGCCCTTCGATCGTGCCGCCGCCGTGACACGATCCGCAGTAGCGCGAGATCAACGTCGGGCCGAACTGCTGGCGCAGCTCGGTGAGGGGCCGAGGCTCGTCACGAATGACCACGTCGTCGTAATACTCACGCGCCCGGGCATCGAACAGCACGTTCAACTGCTCGTAACCTGCCAACCGCTTGAACCGCCGCTCGCCTTCGCGACCGACGTAGTCGGCGACCGCCGGGTCGGTGCGATACTTCTCGAGGAATTCGTTGACGATGTCGTCGGGGATGACGACGCGCGGCCGGTCACCGGGTTCGACTTCGTAAACCTTGATCAGGTCACGTTGCTTTTCGGTGAGCGTGGGGGGGGCGTCACGGCCCGCGCCCGTCGGGGTGGGGCCGCCGTCGGTGGCCGCATCCCCGGCGTCGCGCTGGTCGGGTGAGGCTTCGGCGATCGCCCTGAGTTTCTGTTCGGTCAGGTCCAGCAGGAGCTTGGCGCGGGTGTGGTCCGGGTCGTCGGCCAGCAGCTTCTTCAACTCGCCCTGGGCCAGCCGATACGTGCTCGGGCTGGCGTGGCTGTAAAGCCAGTAGATCAGCTCATAGCGGGCTTCGTGGTTGGAATCGTCGATGCGGCTGCGCTTCTGGGCGTACTGGTCGGGCACGCTCAGCTCGTAGTCGATCCGGTCGATGCGATCGCGATCGATCGGCGTGGCGATGCCGGCGATCTTGATGGTGACGGTTTCGGGCGTTTCCGCGACCAGTTCACCCTTGATCGGGTCGGTGCGATCGCGCAACCACAGGACCGCGACCTTGGCCCAGGCGGTTTGGGGAACGCTGACCAGCACGGCCAGCACCAGTAGCGCAACGGGTGCGATCCGGCGGATTGACGACATCGAAACCTCCTGCACACCGGCGGTGCATCGGGGAGCGGGTGCATGCTCCAAATGCCGCTGTGACTATAACTTGGCGTCTCGGGGGCGGCAAGCCGAGCCAGCATGACTATAATCGCGGCCACACCCCATATCGACGCCCCGGCCCGTCGATTCGTTCACGCCACGCAACACCTGCAGGAGCCGCCCGCATGAAAAATCTCGTCCTCTCCGCCGTCGGACCCGATCGGCCCGGCCTCGTCGACCTGCTCACCGAGGCCCTGACGCGCTACCAGGCCAACGTCGCCGACTCACGCATGGTCAACCTGCACGGCCAGTTCGCCCTCGTCATGCGGCTGGAAGTCCCGGCCGATCAGGTCGAATCCCTCGAACAGGACCTGCCGGCGGCGGGCGAGGCGATGGGGCTGACCATGCTCATCCGCGAGGCCGACGATCGCCCGACCGAGGCCGGCGTGCCGTATCGCATCCGCACCTATGCCATGGATCAGGCCGGCCTGGTCCATCGCATCACCCACGCCCTGTCGGCCCGACGCATCAACATCGAAGACATGACCACCCGACTCGAACACGGCCCGCACACCGGCACGCCGCTGTTCTCCATCGACATGGTCGTCACCCTGCCGGTGGACGTGGCGTTGAAAGACGTGCGCGCGGAACTGGAGCAGTTGTGTGCGGAATTGAACTGCGACCTGGACATCGACCGGGCATAAAGCCGCGGATGGTATCCGCGGTCTTCGTCAACGATCGGGCACCCCATGCGTATCCTCATCGCGCCCGACAGCTTCAAGGAGTCGTTGAGCGCGGTCGACGCCGCGGCGGCGATCGGCAGGGGGGTCCTTGCGGCACATCCCGATGCGAGCGTCGACCTTTGCCCGCTGGCCGACGGGGGAGAAGGTACAGTCGACGCGCTGGTCGAGGCCACCGGCGGCGCCTATCGCACCACGCCGGTGTTCGGCCCGCTCGGCCAGCCGGTCGAGGCGCGGTGGGGCTTGCTGGGCGACGGCCGGACGGCGGTGATCGAGATGGCCGAGGCCGCGGGCCTGCAACTCGTGCCCACGGACCGGCGCGACCCGACACGAACGACGACCTTCGGTGTGGGCGAACTGATCCGCGCAGCCATGGATGCCGATTGCACCGACATCATCCTCGGCATCGGCGGGTCGGCGACCTGTGACGGCGGCACCGGCATGGCCCAGGCCCTGGGGGTCGACTTCCAAGCCGCTGGCGGCTTAGCAACGCACCTATCCGGTGGTCACCTCGCGCACCTCACCGGGGTCGACACCACCACCCGCGACCCGCGCCTCGCCGCAACAAGCATCCGCGTCGCCTGCGATGTGACCAACCCCCTGACCGGTCCCGACGGCGCGGCCCACGTTTACGGGCCCCAAAAAGGCGCAACACCCGAACAGATTCGACAACTCGATGCCGGACTCGCGCATCTGGCGGCACTTCTGCCTGGCACCCTTCCGGGGGCGGGGTTTGGCGCGGCCGGTGGGTTGGGCTTCGGGTTGGTCGCCTTCTGCGGCGCGACGCTCGAACGCGGCATCGACCTGGTCATGGATGCGGTGGGCTTTGACGAACGGTTGGCCCAGGCCGATCTCGTGATCACCGGCGAAGGTCGCCTCGACGGCCAATCGATCTACGGCAAGACGTGCATCGGCGTCGCCCGACGCGCCGCGGCCCGAGGCAAGTCCTGCATCGCCCTGGTCGGCAGCGCCGCCGCCGATGCGGATCTCTGCCTGGCCCATGGCCTGACGGCCTACCACGCCATCGTCGATGATCGGGTCACCGTGGACGATGCGATGACCCACGCCGCGGCACACCTCGAACGCCTGGCGTCCGGTTTGGCGATCGATCGATAGATCGTCGCACTCTGATTCACCGCGCGGCGTTCGGGTCGTTGGCGTCCGCCGTCACGCCCACCGGACCGGCCGGTGCAATGGTGGTCGTCGGCGTCGGCGTCACATGCACCGTGGCGCGTTGGGCAAAGAAGAACCCGCCGATCAGCACCACCGCGAGGACCGCGATCACGAGCCCGCCGGCCACCCACACGATCCACGTCGAACTTCCCGATGACTCGGACATGTCATACCCCCCTGCGATTGAGCAATCGCCTCCGATTGTACCGCGCCGGGTCAAAGCACGAGCTCGGACCCCGGCTCGATCCGCTCGGGCAGGTCGACCCGCTTCAGGTCCCCCGGCTCGATCGCGGTCAGGGGTGACAACTCGATCACCGCATCGACCGACCCGTCGGACTGGCGAGGGATCGTCACGCCGACCTGTTCCAGCCATGCCGCGGCTTGTGCGATCTGCAGGGCGCGGCTCGTCTGGGCCGAATCGTCCCCCCTGGCGTTCTTGATCGGGGCGAATTCCTCGGTGCGCTGGGTCTGGAGAATAATGCTCGATTCACACAGCGGCAGGGCGTCGAACACGAATTGTTCGAGCTTGACGCCGTTGGCCTGGGTCGGTTCGATTCGCTCACCCGTGGCCAGGTCGATGTGCGGCACCTTCTTGTCGGCGCGATGGAAGGGCAACACCAACTCACCCGACGCATAGAGCTGCTTCACGAAATCCACCGCAATCACATGGATGGCGATCGACCCGGCCAGAAACCGCAGCGCACCGTCGGCCGCACGCTGCTCGGCCAGCTCATCCGGCAGGTCCGAGTACTCAATCACGTGGATGCGATCGTGGATGCGGCAGAAGTTTCCGAGCTTTTCAAATGGCCCGGACTTGGGCAGCATCTTGCTCGACATCTGCGCGCCGTCCATCGCGTGCAACCCGATGAACAGCGGATCGACGCACTTGACCAGCGGGTTGTCGACCTGGAAGTAGCTGATCTGTTCGATGCCGCGTCGGGTCATGTCGTCGATCGCGCCGCTGCGATGCAGGGCCTTGAGCGACCCGCCGTGGCCATCGGCCGAACGCGCGATCTCCGACTTGTCATCCAGCAGGATGTCCCCGTCGTAACCGATGCACGGCATCGTGCCCTGGGCGAGAAACATCACGTTGCCCGCTTCAAGCCCGAAGTAATCGTGCTCGGCGAAGAAGTCGCGCGTGGCCCGGTCGTTGGCCGGGCTGGTCATCACGTACCACGGCACCGTCGTGTCGTACTTCAGTTCGACCTTGCGCAGATACTCGGCGAACAGTTGAAACAGCGGCTTGCCCCGGATCGGCGAAGCGGGAAACGTCCCCTTGGGCCCGTCCCAGCCCAGCCGCGTGCCCGATCCTCCGGCGACCACAAACGCCGCAACCTTCCCCTCACGCAGTAGCCGCTCGCCCAGTCGGCGCGCCTGGTCGTACTTGTCCGACAAAGCCGGCGCCGGCTGAATCGGATAGAACGGCGCCGGCTCGATCCCCTCGGGCAACGTGAACCGCGGCTTGTCCTTGACGTGCGTCTCGATCAGCCGATCGATCTGGTTGAAGTCGATCGCCTCGATCTGATCGAGCAGCGCGGCCCGCTGCCCGGCGGTCAGGTCATCGTAAAACGTCAGTAGATGCGCCTGGCCGTGCTCGGCAAGGGTCGCGGCGGCCTGGCGGTAACGGTCGTCGGTCATCACGCTTCTCCATGCGGGGATCGACAGTGAACCGCATGACCGGTAGTCATGTCAACCGCAAGCCGAGGCGGCCTGCTCGCCGGGGAGATCACGCGGCGGCCGATCGCGCCACCGACGCCTTGCGCATCGTGTACCAGAAGTTCATGACATCGTGCGCCAGTTGCGTGACGTTGACATTGTCGAAGCCGGCTTCGTGCAGCATCTCCAGCGCCTTCTGCCTGCCTCATGCGGCGCCCAGGCCCATGCCGTCCTGGGCCAGCGACACGCTCATGCAGTGCATGCACGAAATCGTGTAGATGAACGGCCCGGGGGGATGGTCCATGTTGTCGGCGTGAGGCGTCTGCATGGCGATGTCCTGCATCAGGTACGTCCCGCCGGGCTTGAGGGCCGCGTGAATGTGCGCCAGCACACGGTCGGGTTGCGCCTGGTCGTGCACGGCGTCGAACGTCGTGACCAGGTCGAACTTGTCCCGGCCGAACGGCTGGCTCACGTCCCGCGCGGCGAAGGTCACGTTGCCCACGCCGCACGCGATGGCGTAACGCTGGGCCGATGCGATCGCCTCGGGCAGCAGGTCGTAGCCGATGAAGCGGCTGTTGGGGAACATCGACGCCAATTCGACCAGCGCCCGGCCGCTGCCGCAGCCGACGTCCAGCACTTCTGCGCCGTCGCGCAACCGCTGGATCATGACGTCGCCCAGCATCGGCACGATGTGATCGGCAATGACCGCGACGACCGTCTGCGCCGATTCCTCGGCTATGACCTGGTTGACGCGTTCGTAGTCAGCGTACATCACGCCGCGGCGGCCATCGGCCGCCGCACCTGCGAGTTGTTGATCGCGCAGCACGCCGGCGATGCGTCGGCCCGCGCATAAAAAACGGCGCGGCCTGGAGGGGCCGCGCCGGTGCCGGGTTTCGAGTGGGGGTGGTGTGCCGGTTACTGCTCGGGGGTGTCGTCACCCTCACCCTCGGCCTCGGCTTCGGGTTCGGGTTCCGGTTCGGTTGGGGCTTGGGCTTCGGTCGGGGCCTGGTCGGCGCTGCCTGC
Organism: uncultured Planctomycetaceae bacterium; assembly: GCA_964473545.1. Taxonomy (GTDB): domain Bacteria; phylum Planctomycetota; class Phycisphaerae; order Phycisphaerales; family Zrk34; genus CAYWKS01. The sequence continues at coordinate 671 of CAYYPN010000005.1, read as the reverse complement.
GGTTTGCGCGCCGCCGGCGCCGAAGGTGATCTTGTCCGTGCCCATGACGCCGGAGTGGTCGTCCATCCCGCCGCGGGCCGGGCTGGCCGACGTCTGGGCGGCGCGATCCGAAGCCGACTCGGCCTCGGCCGACCACTGCGCCCGCTTGAGCGACAGGCCGATCTTCCGTTCGTCGATGTCGACGCGGAGGATCTTGACCTCGACGTCATCGCCGCCCTTGACCACGTCCTGCGGGTTGTCGACCTTGTGGTCGGCCAGTTCGCTGATGTGGAGCAGGCCTTCCAGGTCGTCTTCGAGTTCGACGAACACGCCGAAGTTGGTGATCTTGGTGACCTTGCCCTGAACGATCATGCCCGGCTGGTAGTGTGCGGGGATCGCGTTGAGCCACGGGTCTTCGGTGAGCTGTTTGATGCCGAGGCTGATGCGCTGCTTCTCCTGGTCGACTTCGAGGACGATGCACTGAATGGGCTCGCCCTTGCGCAGGACCTCGTTGGGATGCGCGACCTTCTTCGTCCACGACAGGTCCGAGACGTGGAGCATGCCGTCCACGCCCGGCTCGATCTCGACGAACGCGCCGTAGTTGGTGAGGTTGCGCACCTTGCCTTCGACGACGGTCCCGGGCGGGTACTTCTCGGCGACCAGCTCCCACGGGTTGACCTCGGTCTGCTTCA
>CAYYPN010000004.1:0-25688 GCA_964473545.1 uncultured Planctomycetaceae bacterium | reverse complement strand
TGCTTATGGGCAGCCACTTACGGAAGATTGCAGGTCAGACGTTGGGACAGTAGTGGGTCGAAACGCCTCGTTGGCAGACGGGTCCGGTGGACAAGCTCGGGCCTCAGTAAATGCCTCGCCCTTCAGCGCCGACGTCGTGCGATGCCTGGACGATCTGGCGTCGCGCATCGACGAAGCGGAGGAACAGGCGCATCGCGACGCCTGGCGCCGCTTCGTCAACGACCAGATCGGCGCGGGCGTGTTCGTCCCCCTGTCACGCACGCCCAGGCCGCCGAGGGTCGACTGGCCGGACATACACTGCAACGACGCATTGCACGACCCGCAGTTGATGCTGCTTCAGCAGTTCGGCGGCGTGTCGAACCTCCTCGCCAACGGCTCGGGCGCAGGCCTGGGCGTGCGGTGCAACTACGGCGTGTCGATCATGACCAGCCAGTTCGGTTGCGAGGTCGTCGAGATGCCGCGCAGCCAGCACAACACGCCGACCACCATGGCGCTGGGTTGCGATGAAGCGATCGACGCGGCCATCGACCGGGGCGTGCCCGACCTGCGCGCCGGGCAGGGCGGCGACGTGTTCGACGCCGGCGAACTGTTCCTCGAAGCCTTCAGACGCTGGCCGGTGCTCGGGCGATGGGTGTCGTTGTATCACCCCGACGCGCAGGGCCCGATGGACAACGCGGAACTGGCGTACGGCAGCGAAATCTTCCTGGCGTTTTACGATTGCCCCGAGCGCGTGCACGCATTCCTCGAGTTGATGACCGAGCATTACCTGGCGTTCATGCGCAAGTGGTTCGAGCTTGTGCCGACGCCGAATGACATGACCCTGCACTGGCGGTTTTACATTCCCGGCAGGGTGATGTTGCGGGACGATTCGCTGATGAACCTGTCGTCGGAGATTTACGTCCAGTTCATCCGCGAGCGTGAAGCGCGCTGCCTGCGCGAGCTGGGCGGCGGAGCGATCCACTTCTGCGGCCGGGGCGATCACTTCATCGAGGCGATGAGTGAAATCGACAGCCTGCAAGCGGTGCACATGTCGCAGCCTCACCTCAACGACACCGAAACGATCTTCCAGCACACGGTGGACAAGGGGCTGAAACTCATGGACCTGGCCGCCGACGCGGCGGCCGCGGCCGCAACGGCGGGGCGCGACCTGCGGGGCCGGGCGCATTGCGCGCGGTCGCCGGGGTGATTGGGGGTGATCCGGTCCAAAGTCTCAGGTACGTTGTAACTCGCCAAGGCTCACGCGACCCGAACAAACACCACGCGTTTGAATGCGCCCAAGGCAACGCGCCGTCAATGGCGTACCACCAAGCGTCCCGAAGGGCGCTTGGTGCGAAGATGGTGAATCCGCCGCTTGTAGTCTAACGCACAGGCCCTATGGGAAGCAGTGCGGCACCCGGCACTGTGGATCATCGTGACACCGTTACTGTCCCTTCGGCAAAGTGATAACGAATGACAGCAATGCCTAATCTACCCAAGGCATCCGCCAGATCGGAAGTGAGTTCACCGTCATCCGGCAAAACCATGTATTTTCGGCAATCATTCGTTGCGCCATGAACGAGGAGTTGCCCAATGGCTTGGTAGATGTCGGAACGGGAGGTACATGTTTTGGCTTCGTACACCTCAACAACTTTGCCACGCTGCGCAAGCCCCATATCCATCAAGACATTCTTGACGACTCGGCAACCCTCTGGAAGCCCCTGTGCCACACGCCAGTCATGTAAGGCATCGACAACCTCCCCGTGGCGCGATACATAGTCGATGTGTTCATGTCGGCGGCCCCTTCGCCTCCCACGCGGCTCAGAGAAGTACGCCTCGTATTCTTGTTTTCGCCGCTGAAACTCAGGCGTGGTAAGTTTGCCCGCACGTACCGCCTCCTTGAACCGTGCGATCGTGTCGATGTAACGCCTTAGGGGGCTTGTAGCATCAGGACCATCGACTGCTGATACGAGGATACCGATGCGGATCTGTCCGGCTGAATCGACGGCTTCGGCGAGCTGCTGGTTCGTCCATGCCATGAAAGCCGTCTTGCCAACGCCTTTGGTCCCGCCACCGACGCGGCCGGAATGTAGGAGATACGTCTTCCCATTTCGTGAGTGCCGAGCGAAGTAGCCAGCTATTTGATCATTGCGCCCCTCATAGGGCGTGTTGATCTCGACGGTGATCTCAAGGCCGCCTTCGTCGTGGTAGTGCCCAAACCAGTTCAGTCGGCGAGGATTCGGAATCTCAGACCCGCGATGATCGGCAGCCCAGTACCAGTATTCGCCATCGGTTGATACCTCGGCATCATGCCTTGTACCGCTGGGATAGCCGATGTTTCTCACTCTTCGCGTGGCGAACGCCTTTCGAATGGTGGATTCGAGTGCACGTTGAGCACGAGTGATTTCATCGTGAGATTCGAGGAGGATGAACATGCTGGTAGCCTGTGTGTCAATCGATTGGCTTTGGATACGAAAAGAGATTACGAAAGCCGGGTGCCCCGATGAACGATCGGACATGGGATCGTGGTCTCGGGGGATTCTACTCTGAAACGCAACGTCGTGGGGCAGCGACCCAACCAACATCGGCCTTGTGTTCATGTTGGCCCCCGAGTAACACGTGGGGCGTCTAACCTGTCTGCTGATTGAGGAACGCCGTTGGCCGGGCGCATTGCGCGCGGTTGCCGGGGTGATTTGGTCAAGGCGACGGATCCCGGCCAGGGCCTTCGGCCATGACCGGGAATGGTTCACATGAGGGGGGTTGGGATGTGCTATGCTTGGGGGATGTTTGAACTGGATGCGTGGGCGAGTTTGTTTGGGGAGGACAAGCCGATCATCGGCGTGCTTCATTTGCGCGCGCTTCCGGGGGCGCCGGGATATGAAGGGGATCTTGACGGGATCGCCGAGGCGCTGATGTCGGACGTGCGGGCACTTTGCGACGGCGGGGTCGACGCCCTGCTGCTGGAAAACTTCGGCGACACACCGTTCCACCCCGGCCCGGTCCCCGCGGCCATCACCGCGCATATGACCGCGCTGGCCACGGCGGTGCGGATCGCCTCGGACCTGCCGCTGGGCATCAACGTGTTGCGCAACGATGCATCGAGCGCCCTGGCGGTGGCCCATGCCTGCGGAGCGCAGTTCATCCGGGTCAACGTGCTGTGCGGCGCCCGCGTGACCGACCAGGGCATCATTGAAGGCAAAGCTCACGAGTTGATGCGCCAGCGGGCATTGCTCGATGCCGAGCACATCGCCGTCTGGACCGACGTCGACGTCAAACACAGTGCCGCGCTCGCCCCGCAACCGGTCGACCAGGAAGTGTACGACCTGCTGGAGCGCGGCGGGGCCGACGCCCTGATCGTCTCGGGCACCGGCACGGGCCAAAGCGCGAACCTCGATCAACTCAAGCAGGTCAAGCAGGCCGCAGGCGACAGCCCCGTGCTCGTCGGTTCGGGCGTGACCGCCGAGACGATCGGTTCGTGTCTGCAGACCGCCGACGGCGTGATCGTCGGCACGAGCATGAAATATGATGGGCTGGTGACGAACCCGGTCGATCCGGAGCGGGTCAAGGCGCTGGTCGGCGCGGCGGGCCGGGACTGAGCCGGGCCATGTCGGCGAACCGGGTTCACTTCAATCGTTCCGCCAGAACCGCGGGGTGAACAGCACGGCGATGGCGAACAGCTCCAACCGCCCCACCGCCATGAGCAGCGAGAGGATGAGCTTGGACCCGTCGGTGAGCCAGGCGTAGTTCTGGGTGGCGCCGACGCGTTCCAGGCCCGGGCCGATGTTGAAGATCGACGCCACCGTCGCCGTGGCGGCGCTGGTGAAGCCGAGCTGATGATCTGAACCGCGTTCGATGAGCATGAGCAACCCCGCCCCGGCGCCGATCAGCAACAGAAACCACAGCACGTAACTCACCGTGGCGGTGCGCAGTTCGTCATCGACGACGAGCTTGCCCACGCGGATCGGGCGAACGACGTTCGGGCGAAAGGCCTTCTCGATTTCCGCCGCGAGGACCTTGAGCATGATCCAGACACGGATGACCTTGATCCCCCCGCCGGTCGACCCGGCCGACCCGCCGATGAACATGCTCACGATCAGCACCGCCTTGGCGAGGAAGGGCCAGAGGTCGAAGTCGGCGGTGCTGAATCCGGTCGTGGTTTGAATCGAGACGTGCTGGAATGCGCCGTAGCGCAGGGCCTGTCCGGCGGTGGCCTGGACTTCCTGGCCGTCGGTGGTGGTGATCGTTGAGCCGTAGATGCTCGCGGTGACCAGGACGATGCCGACGAAGGTGAAGGCCAGGTACACGCGGAGCTCGGTATCGCGCAGGGCCGAGCGCACCCGGCCCCGCAGCATCTGGTAGTAGAGTCCGAAGTTGATGCCCGCGGCGAGCATGAACACGATCACGATCACATCCACCGCCACCGAGTCGTAGGCCCCGACCGAGGCGTTGCGGCTGCTGAACCCCCCGGTGGCGAGCGTGGCGAAGGTGTGGTTGACCGATTCGAACCAGTCCATCGCCCCGGTCAGTCGCAGGGCGAGGATCTCGGCCAGGGTGAGGCCGGCGTACATGAACCAGAGGTATCGGGCGGTTTCGCGGATGTTGGGGCGGACGCCTTCGGCGCGTGGGCCGGGCGTTTCGACCTTGAACAGCCGCTTGCCCCCGGCGCCCAGGCCCGGCAGGACCGCCACGAACAGCACGACGATGCCCAGCCCGCCCAGCCAGTGCGTCATCGACCGCCACAGCAGCAGGCTGCGCGGCACGGTCGGAATGTCCGGCAGAATCGTCGCCCCGGTCGTGGTCAAACCGCTCATCGCCTCGAAGTAACAGTTGATCGGGTTGGTGAACGGATGATTCGGATGGTCGTGCTGCATCCACGCCCACAGGCCGAACGGCAGCGCCGCCAGCGCCGCGCCGATCAGCCACGAACAGGCGACGAGCAACAGCGCCTCGCGGCGGCCGAGCTGGCTTTCGCCCCGGGTGAACAGCCACGTCAACCCCCCCGCCGCGCCGCCGACGGCCGCACTGATCAGCAGCGCCCAGAGCGCGGGCTTTTCCATGCCATCGCCCAGCGCCCACTCCAGCGCCGCCCACGCCCCGATGCCGGCCAGCAACAGGCTCATCCCCGCAAGCAACAGGGCCAACTGGTTGATGACGTAGCGGTAATTCATCAGAAAAAGCCACGAAGGGCAGGACGCCAGCGAACGCGCCCTGGTGCGCCTATCCCGCCACCAGCAGGCGTTTGAGTTTCGCTTCCTGGCCGTCCTTGCCGATGACCATCGCGGTGTCGCCGACTTCGATCACGTCGTCGGCGAGCGGGACCTTCACCTGTTCGCCGTGCTGGATCGCGGCGATGACCCAGTCCGGGCTGAGCTTGATGTTGCGCAGCGCCTTGCCCGCCGCCGGCGAGCGCTTGCTGATCGTCACCTGGTACACGTCGATCGCGCCCTCGGCCAGTTCGGCCAGCTTGTGCAACTGCCGATCGTCCATCAGGTTTTCGATCTCGTGCACCGCCACGGCCTGCGGGCTGAACGGCCGGTCGATCCCGACCTGTTGCATGAGGTGAAGATAGTTCGGCCGCTGCACCGCGGCGATCGCCATCTTCACCCCGCGGCTCTTCGCCCACGCCCCGGCGAGAATGTTGTGCTCGTCGTCATCGGTCCGCAACGACACGAACGCGTCGGCCGTGTCGATGTCCTCCTCCTCAAACACCGCCGGGTCCGTGGGGTCGGCGTTGAGGACGGTGATCCAGTCCAGTTTCTCCGCCAGTTCCTTCGCGCGGGTCCGGTCGATCTCGAACATGCGGATACTGAACGCCCGGTCCCGCAGCGCCCGGCACAGCCACACCGCCATCGGGCTGCCGCCCATGATGACGACCTTGCGCCGGCCGGTGTCGGTGTCGGCGAACAGCTTGCGGGCCTGCTGAAACGCATCGCGGTTGCCCACGAGCACCAGCTTGTCGTTGGCCTGGATGACGGTGCGGGCCTCGGGGATCAACGCGCTTTCGCCCCGCCGCAACGACGCGGCGCGCGTGCCCGGCGGCATCGTCAGATCGCTCAAGGCCGTCCCCACCGCCGGCGCCCCGGCCCCGACGATCAGCTCCTGCATCTCGATCGCCCCGCGCGCAAAGTTCTCGATCGCCAACGCCCCCGGATTACGCAGCGTTGAAGCGATCGCCAAAGCAGTCAGATACTCCGGGCAGATGAAATGATCGATGCCGAGGATGGATGAGTAATCGACCCCGCGCTCGTCGAAGTAAGCCGAGTGGCGCACGCGGGCAATCGTCGCCTTGGTGCCGACGCCCTTGCCCACGCAGGCGGCCAGCAGATTGATCTCATCGGAATCGGTCGCGGTGATCAACAGGTCCGCACTGGCCGCGCCGGCGCTGGACAGAATCTCCCCATACGCGCAGTTGCCTTGGAGGGTGCGCACGTCCATATGCTCTTCGATCTCGTTGAGCCGATCGGCGCGCCGGTCGATGACGGTGAGGCTGTGACCCCGGCCGGCAAGGACCTCGGCCACGTGCGAGCCGATCGTCCCGGCGCCACAAATGACAATGTTCATCGCCGCCGTGATCCTTTCAGGCGTGTCGCTTGCAAGCCCATGATCGTATCGCCGGCCCGCGGCAACTCCAACCGCCGCCGCCGGCTACGCCGCGGGCAGTTCGATGCGGAACGTCGCGCCTTCGCCCGGCTCGGACAATACGTCGATCGACCCCCCGGCCCGTTCGACCAGGTCCTTGCACACCGCCAGACCCAGCCCGGTGCCCTCGTGTTCACCCGAAGACTTTTCACCGGCCGGTTGCGTGACGAACGGCTCGAAGATCCGCGGCAGGATCAACGGGTCGATGCCCGGGCCGGTGTCGGCGACCTCGATCGCGACCCCCGCGTCGGGCGTGCCGTTGGCCAGCGGCTTGGCGCTGATCCGCAGGGTCCCCCCCCGTTGTCGCAGCACCTTGCGGGCGTTGAGCACCAGGTTCAACAGCACCTGCTGCAACGCCACCGGCGCCATGGCGACCTTGACGTCATCGCCGACCTCGATCCGCAGGTTGATGTTGTCTTTCCGCGGGTCGCGAGCTAGGCAGGCGAACACTTCATCGACAATCTGGCGAACCGGCGCGACGGCCGGGCCGTGCGCGTTCGACGCCTTGGCGAACCCGAGCATGGACGAGCTGATCTGCGCGGCCCGGGTCGAGCCGTCGAGGGCGCGCTGCAGGGCTTTGCGCATCAGGTCGACGTCGGGCTCGTCGGTTTCACGAAGCGCCAGTTGGGCGTAACTGATGACGGGCGTGAGGATGTTGTTGAACTCGTGGCCGATGATCGCCGCGACGGTACCGAGCGTGGCCAGGCGATGCGAACGGGTCAGGCCGTCCTGCAGCGCGTGGAGTTGGCGTTCGAGTCGCTCGAGCTCTTCGAGCAGTTGCTCAGCCTGTTGCATCTGGTCTTCGGTCACGATTCGACAACTCCACCCCCCGCCTGGAAATTTCGCACCCCCACCGACCCCGCACGCGGCCGGCGCGATGGCCGAAACAGCGCGCTCGCGCCCTTCCGGCCCCTTCCGGGGCGGGGGCTTCCTTCCGGGGCCGGGAGTGTTATCGGTTGACGGTCGCGGGGTGCATGACAATCGCAACGGACGTTTCAAGGGCCCGGTAACTGTCCGAGCGCCGTGTGCGAGAGAAACATCCTCGCTTAGTGTGAACATAAACACTTTTTGTAAATGAACTTAAGTAAAATGAACGCCGATCATTATACTAACCCGGAGATAAGCGGTGGCGGGCTGTGTCGTCATTACCCAAGGCAACGTTCCACGTGAAACGTCCCGATGAGTCGCGGGCCTGCTGGTGTGCAAGTCGCCGCTTGGGCTTCCCTTCTGCCTTCTCACTTCTGCCTTTTTCCCGTTCCACGTGAAACAGCGCATCCCCACAGCAAAGGCTTTCCTTCTGCCGGGGGGTGCGGTAGACTTGGCGCAATCATTCCCCTTCCGCCGGATTGCCCGCCGGCGTGTGGCAAGGAGGCCTTTCCCATGGCGAAAACTCGTAAGCCCCGGCTCGGACGCGGCCTGAGCAGCCTCATGTCCACCCCCGTCTCCGTCGACCCCCCCCCGGAAGCGGCAGCTCCGGCAGTCCCGGCAGCCCCGGAAGGTAGCCGCAGCGATGTGCCGCCGGCAGCCCGGGCTATGCCGAAATCGCAACCTCATGCCGCCGAAGCCGCCGCGGGGCAGGTAGGGCTGGTGTACATACCGCTTGAACAGCTCGAGCCCAACCCGCACCAGCCGAGGCAGGATTTCGATGCCGAGGCGATCGCCTCACTGGCCCAGTCGATCGGGAACCAGGGTCTGATGCAGCCGCTGGTCGTCCGTCCCCGGAAGGATGTCGGGGGGGGGTATCAGATTGTGGCGGGGGAGCGGCGGTGGCGGGCCGCCCGTGAGGCCGGGCTCGACCAGGTCCCCGCGATCGTCCGCGAGCTGACCGATCGCCAGCTTGCCGAGTGGGCCCTGGTGGAGAACCTCCAGCGCGAAGACCTGGATCCGATCGAGCGAGCCGAGGCCTTCCGGGGCCTGGTCGACCGCTTCGGCCTGACGCATGACCAGATCGCCCAGCAAGTGGGGGTACAGCGGCCCACCATATCTAACCACTTGCGATTACTTGACTTACAGGAAGAAATCCAACATGCGGTGCGGAAGGGTCAGCTTTCGGGCGGGCATGCCCGGGCGTTATTGGGTTTATCGGACCCTGAGGCGCGGCTGGCCCTGGCCCGGCGTGCGATCGCCGGGGGCTGGTCGGTCCGCATGCTCGAGTCCGCCGTCCAGCGAGGGGTCGCCGGGCAATCCTCAGCCGGCTCGGGCCAGTCGCCGCCGCAGCGGCCGGCTCACCTGGCTGACCTGGAGGAGCAGATCGCCGCGCAGCTCCAGACGAAGGTCCGCCTCAAGTCCGGCCGCAAAAAGGGGGCCGGCGCCATCACCATCGAGTTCTACAGCCTCGACGAGTTCGACGCCCTGCTCCAGCGCCTGGGTGTGAACATCAAGTAACCTTTAAATACCACCGCCGAGGCGGGGAGACCGCGGAGTGGGATTCCGGTGGCATATCTGAAATCACCCTGATCCGCTTTGCGTGCTGTGCGATCTGGGCGGTTGGATTGCGATCAGCTTTTCGCAAACGCTTCGATCTTTTCGAACAGGTCGCGGAAGATCGCGTCGCGGTGACAGATCGTGGCTTCCCGTATGAAATGCCGATGTGTGTCGCGGGTCCAGGTGAGCGCGTCGTTGAGGATCGGCGAATGGACCAGGTGCGTGGGCACCCAGTCGGCGTTGCGCAGCCAGGCGATGACGGAGATATCCCAGATCACCTTGCTCTGGGCGACCTTGTCCGGCACGAAGTCGGCGTAGATGTCCGCGAGGTAATCGCCGATCGGTCCGCGGCCACGGACGTAGTGTTCGATCTCGGCCCGGGTGGTGCGGAGCATCGCCGCCGCCCGCTGGCAGGGCACATGCACCAGCGGCACGCCGCAGTCGAACACCAGCCGCGAGGCATGGATGTCCTGCTTGAGGTTGAACTCCGAGGCACGGGCCAGGTCCTGCTGGTTGCCGCCCAACCAGACGACCACGATCTTCTCGACCAGCTTCGGCTCGAGCAGCAGGGCGCTGGCGATGTTCGTAATCGCCCCAATGGGAAGGACATACAACGGTTCATCGCTGCTCATCGCCAGGTCGATGATCCGGTCGACGGCCTCGGATTTCACCGGCGTCGTCGCATCCGGCAGGTAGCTTGTCGCCCCGCGGAAGGCGAAGCCGCCCATGGGGTGATCCAGCCGTTCGAGCACGCGGCCGATTTCTTCGTAACTCTTTTCCATCCCGTCGCCGGGGCCGTCGGAGCGGGCGTTGTGAAAGGGGGCGGCGGTGTTCGCCTCCAGGTCGATCCGGTCGCGCGAGAGCATGGCGTACACGACCGCGTACTGATCGTCGATCTCGTTGTACGTGTCGGTATCGAGCACCGCGCGCACGCGGCCGGCCGGAGGGACCAGACGTTCGATACGTTGGGATTCACGGAGCGTGGGCCAGTTCATGGATCAAGGCTCGCCGGGGGTTGGGGCGAGCATTGTAACGTGGCCGGGTTGTGCAAGGGAGAGCCGCTCAACCTTCGAGCGACAGTGACGAGGTCGGCTGCTCGCCGGGGGCGATGCGGCCGACGGGATTAAGCGTCGGTGGGGGGGTCGGCGTCGGGTTGGCGCCGCCGTACTCCTGCTCGTGCTTGCGCATGACCATCTGCCATGTCTCGCGCTCGTATTCGAGCAGGTCGATCGCTTCGTGGATCGGCGAGTCGTCGCGCTCGAGGTTGGCGTCGACGAGGCGGCGGTAGATGTAGTTGTAGAGCGAGGCGAGCTTGCCGCAGAGTTCGGGATCGACGTCGTGGTTCAACGACGTGTTGAGCTCGAGCATGATTTTCTGGGCGCGAACCAGGGCGTGGTACATCGCTTCCCAGTCGGCGCGGCCGATGGCGTCGAGGGCCTGTCGTGAGAACTTGATCGCGCCGTCGTAGAGCATCAGGCGAAGCTCCTGCGGCGAGGCGGTGAGCACCTTGGTACGCAAATACGGATTGACGGTCGTGTTGGCCATGCTCAGGTGTTATCGGCGCAATGGGGCGGTGGCTTTGACGGGCGGCGATTTCAAGGGATTATCGGGCCGATCCGGGGTTCGGCTCACCGCTGCTGCGACGCCAGGCTGGTCAGCGACGCCAGGGCGTTCTGCTGGCTCTGCAACTGGGCCAGGGCCGACTCCATGGCCGCAAACTCGCGCTCCAGGCGATCGCGCTTGACCGCGAGCAGTTCGTTGAGTTGTTCGATGCGGTCGTTGGCCAGCTTGATCTGGCTGTCGTAGTTGTTGGCTGCGCCGGTGACGATGCCGCTGATCGAATCGGTCAGCCGGTCGAGAATCTGTTCAAAGGTCGACCCCACGCCGGAGGCGGTGACGACCGTGCCGGAACCGGGGATGGTGATGCCTTCGCTGATCTGTTCATCCTCGACCGCCTTTTGGGTCTTCAGGCTGAACAGTTCGGTCACCGCGTTGAGGTCGGTGCTGATTGCCTTGCGCAGCTTGGCCTCATCGAGTTCGATGTTGGCGTCGGTGCCGACGGTGACCCCGACTTCGCTCAAGCGCGAGTACTGGCCCGAGACGTCCTCGAAGCTGCCGGTGACGCCGCTGAGCAGTTGCCGGCGGATCGCCGCGAGGGTCGGGTTGCCCAGCAGCAGGCCCTTCTCCTCGTTTTCCGAGTCGTAGCTGTCGAGTTGGTTGATCTTGTTCATCACCGCGTTGAAGTCGTTGACGAACTTATCGACCGCTTTGAAGATCTGTTCGGTGTCGCGGCTGATGGTCAGTTGCACCGGTGTGTCGCTGGCGCTGACCAGGTCGATCGACACGCCGTCGATCGTGTCGGTCAGGCTGTTGGTCGAGCTGGTCAGCAGCACGGCGTCGGCGGGGTTGGTCGACCCGAAGAACGCCACGGCATCGCGACCCCGCACCAGTTCGGTGACGTTCAGGCCCAGCCCGCCGTCGTCGATCATCAAACGACCGGCGAGGCCGCTGTTGTCCGACGTCAGGCTCAGGCGGAACGGGTTGGTCGACGAGCCATCGTTGATGATCGTCGCGCCCACGCCGATGTTGGCCGAGTTCAGCTTGTCCGCCACATTCTTGAGGGTGTCGGTGGCTTGGATGTCGACGGTTTTTTCGAACGAGCCGTCGAGCTTGCCGTCGCCGTCTCCGTCGCTGCCGAGCAGGCCGAGGTCGCGGGCGGTGGTGGCGCTGCCTTCGCTGACGGTGAGTTTGAGCGTGCCGCCGCCGGTGTCGGTCAGCAGGATCCCGTCGCCGGTTTCGTTGATCGACGCGGCGACGTCGACGGGGCGTGAGTTGATCTCGGCGATGACCTCGGCGAGGGTCGACTCGCCCTGGGTCAGGTCGACGGTCGCCGTGCCGCCGTTGGAGTCGGTGATGGTGAACGTGCCGGCGGCGACGCCTTCGCCGCCGTTGAGTTCATCCAGGCGCGTGTTTTTGGTGATGTAGGCGTAATCGAGGTCGCCGGTGTCGGCGGCGCCGGCGGCATGCGTGCCGGCGAGCCCGAAGGTCGCGGCGATGTTGCCGGTGGCGTCGGCGATGGTCATCGACTGGCCGTTGTCGGCGGTGATGGCGATGCCGTTGCCGGCGTCGTTCAGCGCGGCGGTGACCCCGGCGCCGGCGTTGTTGATCGTGTCGATCAGGTCGCTGAAGCTGCGGGCGTTGGACAGGTCGACGGCCTGCGCGCCCGAGCCGGTGTCGAACGTGACGCTGCCGTAGGTCAGTCCCGACGCGGCCGAGGCGTTGCGCACGAGCTTGGAGTTGATCGACGCGAGGATGCGGTCGCCGTTGACGGTCGCGCCGCCGCTGCCTTCGATGCCCAGGTCAGCCGCGGCGGTGCTGGACCCGGAGGCGGTGACGGTGATCGCCGCGTCGCCCTGGAGTTTGATGCTCACACCGTCGTCACCGATGCTCGCGGTGACCGAGGCGTTGCCGGCGGCGTTGTTGATCGCATCGAGCAGGCCCTGCACGGAGTTGACGCCGTCGAGGACGACGTCGAACGCGCTGGTGCCGTCGTCGATGTTGAAGTCGGCCAGGCCCGAGCCGCGGATGTCGATGCCGTGGCCGTCGTTGAGCGAGGCGAGGGTGGTCGTGGCGGTGATCTGGTTAATGGTATCGCCGGTGAGGGTGTCGGTGCCGCCGGAGTTGCCGGCGATGCCGAGGCTGGTCGCGGTCTGTTTGTTGCCGACGTTGGCGACGACCAGGTCCTGGTCGGCGGCGCCGGTGTTGTCGGTGATGACCAGTCGATCGCCGTCGATGCTGGCGATGACGCTGACGCCCGAGGCGTTGTTGATCCCGGTGATCACGTCGTTGACGGAGACGGCGCGGGACAGGTCGACGTTGGCGGTGTTGCCGGCCCGGTCGGTGATGCGGATCGACCCGCGTTCGACACCGGCGAACCCGTTGAGGTCAGCCAGTTCGGTTTCGCGGTCGAGCCTGGCCTCGGCGGACCCGACGCGGATCGACGTGTCGACGCCCAGGCCGGTCGTATCGGTGTTGGCGAACCCGCGGGTGATGAGCTGCTGGGTGGAGACGAGTCGGCCGACGGTGAAGCTGTACGTGCCGAGGGAGGCCTTCTGGTCGGCGCTGGCGGTCAGGACGCTGGTGGCGCTGCTGGTGGCGCGTTTGCTGGCAAAGCTGGACTGCTTGGTGAACGCGGTCGCCGAGGTATCCAGCGACAGCAGCTTGGCGTTGACGTCGAGCAGGGCGGACTTCTGGGATTGCAGGAGCTGGACGCGCCGTTCGACGAGCTGGCGCGGACGGGCTTCCAGCGACATCAACTGATTAATCAGCGAGTCGGTATCGATCCCGGAGATGATGCCGGTGCCAGAACTGATCGTACCCATGGTGGGGCTCCGTCCCCTGGAAGCCGCGTCGCGGGGTCAGGCGGCTTCAGTGGCGCCGGCGGCGTGCAGGGCGTCGGCCGGTGGCTCGCCGGCGCTTTGCCAGTGGAACCCGGCCCGAAAGACCAGGTAATCCTGGCACCAGCCCTGCACCATGCGGCGATACATCGCCTTCGCTTCGTTCACGGCCGCTCGGCCGACGCGATCGGCTTCCAGTCTGTCCATCGGACCACCTCGCACGCTTGACCGGTTGCCGCCCGAAACAGGCGGAGGCGGCCCCCGATGCATGCGCGATGGTCCTCGATCGTCTTATCGACTTCTCGGACCCCGACGCTTGAACCGTCGCGTCAGGCGCACCCTGGCCGCCTGACTCGTTCATCGACCGATTTCACACGCCGATTAACCCCCGGACCCATATCCCGACGCCCCGGATCACTCGTTGATGATGATGTCCTCGAGGTGGTTGCGGCGGCGTTCCTGCTCGACCCTTTCGCGGAACCAGCGTTCGCGATCCTGGCGATCGGTGACCATGCCCCGCATCGACTGCTGGCCGTCGGTCATCGAGTCCATCACGTTGCCGGGCTTGGTCTCGTCGCCGCGATGGGGCATCCGCGTGGACAGGTCCGCCATGCCGCCCATGGCCCGGTCGGTGTCGATCATGCGTTTGAACGTATCCATGGGTCCGCGGTCGCCGCCGCGTATCATCTGCTCGCGGCTGAGCGAGGCGGTTTTGTTGGTCGGGACGTGGCGTTTGTGAATCGCATCGACCCCGTTGGAGCGGTGGCCGGTGATATCCATCCACCCGCCGGCCGCTTCGCAGGTGCCGACGGTCCCCTTGACCGCGACGACGTCGGTGGGGCTGGCGATGCGGAAGTCGTTTTCGAAGCCGACGTGCTTGACGTCGAAGTCGATCTTGCCGTGGTCCAGGCCGATGAGCGTGCGGACGGTGTTGGTCTGCTCGTCGATTTCCAACTGGCCGACGGTCAGCTCGGTCAGGCGTTGGACGGTGACGGTGGCGTTGGGGCCGACCTCGAGGGTGACGGCGCCGCGGATGCCGGTGCGGATCATCGACCCGGTCGGCAGGCGATCGCCGGGGTTGACCCTGGCCCACGGGTCCTGGTCGGTCGGTCGGGTCATGACCGACCCGTTGACCTCGGTGACGGTGGTAACCGGGGCGGGGTTATCCTGGCCGTGGGCCGGGGTGCCGAGCAAAGCGAAATGCACGGGCAGAACAGTCAGCCAGAAGGCGAGGACCAGGGCGTGACGCGGATTCATGCAAGGCTCCTGCTTCGGGGAGGGCGTGGGGGGTTCCAGGGGGTACGCACAGGCTGTGCCGCGCGGCGTTGATTGACGGTCAAACGGGTGGTCAGGCGGCTGATTCACGTTGCACCTGTATCGATCAGGCAACATTTGCGCCTGTTGCGGGGTCAAATGCAAGCCGGCGGCGTCATTGTAACGCCGGACCCCGCGTCGTTTGACGCAAGCGGGTGGGGCGCCTGGCCCCTTGATTAACCGGCGATCCGGTCGATCGCACCGGCCAGGTCGAAGTCCTGATCGGTCAGGCCGCCGGCATCGTGGCTCGACAGCGCGATGTCGACCGAGTTGTAGACGTTGGACCAGTTGGGGTGGTGGCCCATGGTTTCGGCGGCGAGGGCGACGCGGGCCATGAACCCGAACGCCTCGTTGAAATCCTTGAACTGGAAGCCGCGGCGGATGGCGTCGCCGTCGCGCTGCCAGCCGCCCAACTCGCCCAGTCGCTCGTTGATCTTCGCATCGGTGAGTTTGTCAGCCATGTCGTGACTCCTTGTCAGTCCGGGTGGGGGGATCGGCGGGGAGGCGTCGGAGGATCTGACGCGCCCGCCAGCGTTGTTCGGGGTCGCCGGCTTCGACGAGCGGG
Organism: uncultured Planctomycetaceae bacterium; assembly: GCA_964473545.1. Classification (GTDB taxonomy): domain Bacteria; phylum Planctomycetota; class Phycisphaerae; order Phycisphaerales; family Zrk34; genus CAYWKS01. The sequence goes on along the minus strand of CAYYPN010000004.1, from coordinate 10,373 downwards.
GCGACGATCGGCCGGGCCAGCGAACCGGCGCGCACAAGCATCGCCTGCGCCCGCTGCCGCCGCGCCCACGCCGGGTCATCCAGTCGATCGGCGATCTGTTGCAGGGCCCGGGCCACCTCGCCTTGCGTCCGCTCGCCCAGCGCTTCGGCCCACGCGGCCTGCGTGTCGATACCCGTGCTTCGACGTTGCTCAAACAGGTCGATGCGTCGAATCTCGAGGGTCGATCCATGGCAGTAAACCATGGGCTGGCGGAGCGGGGCGGCGTTGTAGCCTTCACTCAGGGCCGTCGCTCCAAGCCGGCGGCCATCGACCATGCCGCGCACCATGCCGTCGATCACTTCCAGGCGTACGCGATGCCAGCGATTGCGCTGGATTTTCACGTCGTCATCCAATCGCACGACGCCGAACCGTTCGTTCGGTGCGCCGTGGCGGGCGTCGGTCCACAGGGCGTTGCGCGTGTTGTCGATCCCGCCGAACTGAAAGCCCGGGCCTTCATTGACGTCGTCCATGAACAGGCTGATGTCGCATAGCCGTCGGCTGACGGTTCGCGCCTCGACCTCGATGGCGAAGGCCCCATGAACGTCGCGCTGAATGTGAAGCCGACCGCCCTGGTCGCCATCGGCGGCGACGCGGAGGGCGGGTTGGCCCTGCACTTCGATCGGCGTGGCCGTGCAGCCGACCGGTTCGAACATCGCCTGGTCATGCGGGTCGATCGACCGGGGCGCCGCCCATTGTGCCGCCTGGGTCAACCGTTCGTATCGCGCGCAGCCGTCGACGATGCGCTGCAACTGGGCGTCGTCGAACGCATTCGCATGGGTGACCCACGACAGGGCCAGGCCGGCGGCGAGCGCGAGTTGTCGTGTGCGATAACGCATGGTGGACCTTGGGCATGATACCCATCGCACGATCGGCAGTGACGCGAAGTCGCCCCAAAAGTCGCGCGGGAAACGGATCGATATGAACCACGTGAGTGACGCTGCCCCCGCCAAAGCCCCGGAAGGGTTGGATTCGGTTGGTGAGGCGACGAACGAGTCGCAGGCTGTTCATCCGTCCGGACACCGCCGCGCGTGGGACGATGCGCCGGTGCGCGTCAAGGTGAGCCTGCTGGCGGTGGCGGCGACGATCTGGGGCACGGTTGTCGGGCTCGGCGCGGCCACGCTCGGCCATCACGCGCTGGGCGCGATGCTCGGCGCGGGGCTCGTCGCCCTGGTCGCGTCATGGCTGGGTCGCAAGTGGATCGCGCATCCGGTGGAAGACCTGGTGCATCAGCTTTCGCGGATCACCCGACCCCAGCGCCCGCTGTCGACCGGCAGCCTGCCGCGCGGCCGCACCGATGAGGTCGGCCAGGTCGCCCGGGCGGTGCATCAGATTTCCGTCGCCGCCCTGCGCGATCGTCAGGAAGCGTCGAGCCTGCGGCGGACGCTCGACGACCGCATCGCCAAGGCCACCCGCCGCGCCACCGCCGAGCTTTCGCAACTGGCGATGCGCGATGCGCTGACCGGTTTGGGCAATCGCCGGTTTCTCGATGAACATCTCGACCCGCTCGTCGAAACCTGCCGCGCGTCGTCGACCGACCTGGTCTGCGTGATGATCGACGTCGACGAGTTCAAGCAGGTCAACGACACGCTCGGCCACGGCGCGGGGGACGAGTTGCTGAAGTTCGCCGCCCAGATGATCCGGGCGTCCAGCCGCGAGAATGATTACGTCGTGCGCCTCGGCGGCGACGAGTTCGTGGTGTTCATGCCCGGCTGCGATCTGGAACGGGCCGAGCACTTCGCCGAGCGCACCATCGCGCTGTTCCGCGAACACATCCGCCTGACCATGCCCGACATCGGGGAGCAGGTCGGCCTGAGCGTGGGCATCGCCGCACTCAACCGCGACGGCGCCCGCAGCGGGACCGAACTCTTGGAAGTCGCCGACGCCCACCTCTACCTCGCCAAGCAACAGGGCAAGGGACGGGCGATGGGGCTGTGAACAGGGGGAAGTGTGATGCCGCATGCGAAAGGATAGGGGGATCACGCGAACATCAGGCGGCCCTTGGGCTGCGGGATGGGCCGTCCCTGCTCTTGGGCCGTCTCGATCCACTCCGCTGCGATCTGTTCCACCTTGGCCAACGCCTCGGCCTTGTTGGCGCCGTCGGCCATGCAACCGGGCAACTCCGGCACTTCCGCCAGAAACGCCTGGTCTTCTTCGCTCCAGTAGATGATGACTTCGTACTTCATGGGTTCAACGCCAGCTTGTAGTTCGTGATGATCCGCCGCAACTGCTTCACCTGGTATGGCTTCGCCTTGCCATTGGCCAGGGGCTGAAAGTTCAGAATTTCCACCACGTCCTTGCGGCTGTAAATGTGATGATCGCCCTTGATTCTTTCGGCGAATCCCAACGCTTTCGCCAGCTTGCACAAATCGGCAAACCGAAGATTCGCATCAGACTGGCCGCGTACCACGGAATCGAACACTTTGTCTGACGATGTCATGACAAAACATATCCTTCCTGAGCACGCGGTAACGGCTTATTATAGCCGCGAAACTACCGCCTGAGGAGCGGGATATTCACCGCTCCGCCTGCTCGGCTTCCTCGACCTGTTGCGCGTAGCGCTGGCGATTGGTGCGGCTGTCCATGAGCAGGTGTACGCGGTCGCGGTCCGACGGGCTGATCGCCTTGTCCAACGCCTCCCGCGCCTGCTTGATGTGCGTTCGCCGCGAGACGTGCGTCACCACCACGTGCTCGGCCTTGACCAGGCCCAGCAACTTGACCAGATCCGACACGTGCAGGTGCTTGCCCACCCGCGCCCGGTCGCGATGGCCGGCCTCGAGGAACGTGCACTCGGTGATGAGGATGTTGGCGTCGACCACCTCGGGCCGATGCATGAACTCGCCCGGTGCCGTGTCGCCGAGGCAGGTCACGTGCGGCACATGCTTGACGTACGTGATGTCCTCGCCCGCGGCCTTGAGCTCGACCAGCTTGCTCTGCGGCAGGCCGACGTATTCCTCGCGCAACTTGCTGCGCTTTTCCACCACCGCGAACCCGAGGCTGGGCGTAGTGTGAATCGTGTCGAACGCCCGCAGAAAAATCGTGTTCTTGATCTCGAACTCGGCGCTGTCGGCATCCGGATCCATCACGACGATTTTGTACGGCGTGCGCTGGGCTTCGATGTCGACCCACGCCTTCATGAGGTTGTGGATCGGCTGCTCGAGCGTGGGGTGGCACAACACCGTGCCCGTGCCCATGCCCTGGAAGTGGCGCTGGCTGAAGTAGTAGGCCAGGCCCGCCACGTGATCCATGTGGCCGTGGCTGACCGCGACGTAATTGCTGGCCAGGGCGATCCGCGGGCAGCGCCCGATGTCAAAACACAGGTCCAGCTCCGGCACCTGGATCACCGTCTCTTCGCCGGCGATGCTGTAGCCCTGGATGCGGTAGGGGGGGAAGTAAAGAAAACCCGTGGCGGGTGTGCGCGGCGGCTCGTGCGGAATCATCGTCAAGGCTCCTGCGGGCACGCTTCCGCGTGACCCGGGGCAAAACCGCATGCTAACCGCACCGCGTGTCCGTGGCCAGAGGCCGGTAGCCGGTGGCGCACCGACCACTGGCTACTGACCACTGACGTACAACCTCAAAAGTGATGCGTCCAACGCAACACCAACCGGAACCCCTCCGGCCGATTCTCGACCGCCGTCTCCCAGTAGGCGTTGACGAACAGGTGATCGTCCGGGCTGAAGCTGTACATCGCGCCCGGGCCCAGGCCCAGCACCTGCTCGCGGCCGTCGACGTTGCGGCCGTCGACCTGCGAGTCGGTGATCTGCTTGAGGTAGTAGCCGTTGAGCCCGACGCGCAACTGCCTGGGCAGCACCTCGTAGCTCGTGGCGAAGTTCAGGTGAATCGCCTGGCCCGGTTGTACGTCGTCCACCCCGGCGCCGTTGCCGATCCACGGGTCGTCGTTCTCGCTGTTCCACAGGTAATGCACGCGCGTCGATGCCGTCCACTTGGGCGTGATGAACAGCGTCGCCGACCAGTACGGGTTGAACGAGTACACGTTCGCCCCGGGGTTCAGCGCATCGTCGTCGTCGTACGCACCGGTGGGGAAGATCGTCTGCAGTTCGATGCGATGCATCAGCACCGGCCGCTCGCCATCCATGATCGGGTCCCATTGCAGGAACGGCCCGACGAGGATGTCGCCCAGCCCCGTCCCGCCATCGGTCAGCGGCGCGCGCTCCGGGTCCATGTCGATGCCGACGATCGGCACGATCACATCCACGCCCCACTTGCCGCCGAACAGCACCGGCTGGTCCGACTGGTAGATGAACTGGTTCAGGCTCGCCAGCACGTCGACGCGCGGAAAGCTGACCTTGTCGCCGTCGGCGTTGCGCTGCGTGCCCGACGTGAACCACTGGAAGTATTGCTGGTAGTAGAACCCCGGGCCGGCCGGGGGGCCGCCGTCCATGAAACTCGTCAACCCCAGGTTGACCGACGGCAGGCTCTGGCCCGACGACACCGACGCACCGGCGGCGATAACCGTCGCCACGATCGTGACAAGCAGACGTTGCATGATGATTCAAGCCTCCGCAGGGGTGGGGCGATCGAAGGTGCGGCCATGATCGTCCGCCATTGTCCGCCCGAATGCAAGCTAACGCCGCGCCGGCGGACGATAGCCGACGCGCCGCCGATCGTGCCTCAGCACCTCGACCAGCCGCTCGACGAAATCGACCACACGCACCGCACCGCGCGGGTTGAGCTTGTCCGCCGTGTCCGCCGGCGTGTGGTAATCCGAATGCAACCCCGTAAACACATGCACGACCGGCACGCCCGCCCGGTAAAAACTCGCATGATCCGACGCCCCCAGCCCCGACCCGCGCGCCCGCACGTCCAGCCCGGTCCCTTCGCCCGCGCGCTCGATCAATTCCAACCAGCGCTCGCCGGTGTTCACGCCGAACACGTGCAACCGATCGCTGCGCAATCGCCCGACCATGTCGAGGTTGACCATCGCCACGATGTCGTCAGCGTCGAGCCCCGCGTCATCGAGATGCTTCACGAAATATTGCGACCCGACCAACCCGCGCTCTTCGCCCGTGAATGCCGCGAACACGACGCTGCGAGCCGCTTGCGGCTTAGCACGCTCACGTCGCACGCTGCCCATCCGCCGCGCCACCATCACCAGCGCCGCCACACCCGATGCGTTGTCGTCCGCCCCATGATGCACCGCCTCGTCGCTCACCCGCGAACCCCAGCCGCCCATGCCCAGGTGATCGTAATGCGCGCCGACGACGACCACCCCCGGAAGGGCCCCCGTCCCCGGAAGGGTTGCCGCGATGTTGGCCGAAGGTTTGCGGGTGATGTTCAATTTGACCTTGCCCCGGATTCGCAGGCCCAACGGCTCGGCCGCCGCGCCCGCGTCGGCGCGACGTTGCAACTGGCGCGCCGCGGCCATCGCGTTCCCATGCCCCGCCTCACGCAGCATCCGTTTGAACTGGTCGAACCCGATCATCATCACCGGCACGTCGATCGGCTCGAAGTGCATCGCCGCCTCGGTGCGCGGCCGCGGCGCCGCGGCGCGGGACGGCGGGTTCACGATCACCACCGCCGCCGCGCCATGTTCCGCCGCCAGCGCCGCCTTGCGGCTCAACGTCGCATGCGCCGTCCAACCCCGCCCCGCATGCCAGCGACTGCGGTGGTTCTCATCCAGCGGTTCGTACCGATACATCACCGCCACCTTGCCGCGCAGGTCGGTCGCCTTGGCGTAATCGTCGTGGTCATGTTCCGGCGCGGTGATGCTGTACCCGACGAACACCGCCGGCCCGGCGAACGAACCGCTGGCGCCGAACCCCATCGGCCGCGGATCGTCGACGCGATGTTCATCGCCCTGCGAACCGAACGTCAGCCGCCGCTCGCCGACGTCCATGCGCACCGCCACCGGCAATGTCTGCGTATAGCTTGGGTCGAACCCCGGCTGCAAACCCGCCTCCCGGAATTGTGCCACGATCCAATCCCGTGCCTGATTGATCCCGGGGGTTCCGGGGGCACGGCCGGCCAGTTCATCCGACGCCAGGTACGCGGTCATCCCCGCGAACGCCTTCGCCTCGGCCGACAGCGGCGCAACGTCGGCCTGCGGTTGCACCGACGCACAACCGACCAGCAGCACGAACAGCCATAACCCCACAAGGCGACGCAACATGAGCCGCATCATACCTCTGCCGATCAACGTCGGCCGTGACATGAACGTGAACCGAACGAGGCACCCGCGAGCAAAGGCCCCTGCCGGTGGAACGCCGGGGGATAGTGGGTCAGTGGCCAGTCACCAGTGATAGCCGGCGATTCTGATCGCCGGGCTTTTAACCGGGAACCGAAACGACGACGTCTTACGCGCTGAAGCTTGACCCGCAGCCGCAGGTGCTGGAGGCGTTGGGGTTCTTGAAGACGAAGCCGCGACCCATGATTTCGTCCTTGAAGTCGATCGACGTGCCTTCGAGGTATAGCAGGCTCTTGGGGTCGCAGATGATCTGCACGCCATGCTGGTCGAACAGCTCGTCGTTGTCGGCTTTGTTCTCGGTCAGGTCGAGGACGTAGGTGAACCCGGAGCAGCCGCCGCCCTTGACGCCGACCTTGAGGAAGACGTTTTCGGGGTCGAGCTTCTGCTGCTCGCAGATGGTCTTGATCTCGCGTGCGGCGGTTTCGGTCAGTTCAACGGACATCGCATTTCACTCCATGCGTCAGGCGGTTGGTGTTGCCCATCATTCTAGGCCCGACCGTTGCCTCTATCGACACCGGCGGCTTGCTGGGTCTCGGCCAGCAGGTCCGCGAGGCTCAGGCCCTCCAGCAAACCCACCACGCGCTGGTTGAGCCGCTTGATCGGGAGCATGATCGGACACGTCGGGCCGATCTTGCAGTTGCGGTGATTCTCGTCGTGGGCCTGGGTCAGCGCGGGGTTGGCCGCGGCGTCGGCCTGTTCGTCGACCTCTGCGGCATCGAGGCCGAAGTCTTCGCAGCACGGCGTCATGCGGATCGGGCCGTCCACGGCTTCGACGATGTCGATCACGCGCAGGCGATCGGGCGGCGCGGCGAGGGTGTATCCGCCGCGGGCGCCCCGCTGGGCCTTGACCACGCCGGCCTTGTTCAATGTCTTGAGCAGGTTCATCACCATCGCCGTCGGCAGGTGGTGGCGCTGGGCGATCTGGCGGGCGCTCATGGGCTTGCCCGTCGCGCTGTCGGCCCCACACTCCTCGGCCATGCTGACCAGGGCGATGAGCGTGTAGTCGACCTTGCGCGTGAAACTCAGCACTGCGTGTAACCACTCCGATGCCCCGATGCGGCATTGTTGACCACCGGGCCGGGCCAGTCCACCGACGTTTGTGTCGCCATGGGCTAGAATGATCTCATGGCCGTTCACCTGCGACGCCCGAGCCACGAAGCCCGGTTGGAGCTGACCCCGCTGCTGGATGTGATCTTCCTGCTGTTGACGTTCTTTATCTACAGCCAGGTGCTGCTGATTCGGCCGTACATCCTGCCGGTGGCGCTGCCGCAGGTGACCGCGGGCCAGACCGCCGAGCCGGCCGAGGTCTGGGGCGTCACCCTCGACCGCCGCGGCAAGCTCTACCTTAACGAGCAGCCGACGACGCTGGTGACCTTGACCCAGCGCCTGGCCGAGTTGGGCGAGCAATCCCCGAACGACCGGCCGCGCATCTACGTCGCCGTGGAAGACGTCCCGCCCGGACAGCCCGCCGGGGTCGATCGGGGCCTGATGCTCATCCAACTCATGGACAAGCTCCGCGCCCAGGGCATCGACGAGTACGGCCTGGTGGTCAAGCCCTCGCCCGGCGCGAACACCGGCGCGCCCGGTGCGTCGAGTACCCGTGGTGACGAATGATGGATCGTGAAGCCCTGCTGCCGTTGGGGATCGGCCTGGTGCTGGCGGTGCTGGTGCATCTGCTGGCCGTGCCGACCGTGCGGCAACGGATCGCCGAACACGAATCGGACTATCGCCTGCAGTCGCGCCAGACCGAGCCTGAGCAACCCACGCCGCCGCAGACGACCCGCCCGCGTCTCACGCCGGGCATGGAAACCCAACGCTCCACGCAGGTTCGGCTGGTCAGCTTCGACCATTTCCAGGAACTGATGGCGCGGGAAAGTCACGTCGAGCAACCCGCCGTGCAGACCGAGATCGAACCCGACCCCGCGGCGCGGGACACGCCGGTTGATCCCACGCCGCCCGAGGCGGTCTCGCCGGATCAGCAGGCCCCGGCCGCGGCGCAGCCGAGCCCGCCCTCGCCGCCGCAGCCGGTCGCCGAGCCGACGCAGCCGCCGACGCCGCGGCAACCCGAGGTTGCCGCGGATGAGCCGGATGAGCGTGAGCCGACCGAAGCGGTGAAACCGCCGGCGCCGCCGTTGCCGGACCTGCCGGTGGCCAAGGCCAAGGCCGAGGATGCGGACGAGCCGGACCTCTTGGCCAAGCCGAGCGAGGCCGACGCCGATGCGCCGGGTGCAATCGCCATGGACCTGCCCCGGCCGGACCCGGCGTCGGACCTGGATGAACCGAAGGTGACCCCTGCGCCGACGCCCCGGCCGGCGGAACCCGCCACGCCGCCGGCGCCGCAACCCTCCCCTGCGTCGCCGCCGCGGCAGGCTCAACCCGCCGCCGCGCCGCAGCCTTCGGAGCGGCCGCAACCCACCGCCGCGTTGCGCACCGACTTCGAAGCCCCGCCGACCAGCCGCATCGCCTCGGCTTCCGTGCAGCCGGGCGCGGTGTTGAGTGTCGAGGGGGTTCGCATCAAGACCCGTCGGCCGCGCTTCAGCCCCGTCGCCGCCATGACCGCCCGCCCCCGCGATCCGGTCTTCACCCTCCACTTCGGTCCCGACGGCAAGGTCAAGAACGTCACCAAGCTCCGCTCCACCGGTTATGACAACGTGGACGGCCCGATCGTGACCAGCCTGTACAAGTGGACCGCCGAGGGCCGCATCCCCGACGAAGGATTCACCATCGTCGAGTTGCGTATCCTCCTGGGCGTGCAGACCTCGCCCGCGGGTGAGGACGATGGCAACACCGGCGCTTGACGCCCCCGAGCCGTGACCCGACCTTGGGGTGCGGTTATAATCGTCGCGTTGCCGAGCCAGTCGCCAAGCACCCGTAGCTCAGCTGGATAGAGCGTGTGCCTCCGGAGCACAAGGTCGCAGGTTCGAATCCTGCCGGGTGTATTTGGGGGGAATCCGAACGAAACGTCCCGGCTTGCGTTGTTCCCAGGCGACCTTGCACCGCGTGTCCGGAGGGGATGGGGGGGGTGGCCCGCCCCGGGGCCGCGGATGTCGGTAACCTCGCGTACGTGCGAGACTTCCCGCAAGACCGTAGCCCTGTCAGGTTCGTGTCAGGTCTGACACGGCCGAATTTTTTTTCAACGTCATCTCCTGCTTGTGCGGCCGGGGTCGAAAAGCCCGGCCATAAACGAATCGGGCCCCAACCCGATGTGCCGATGAAAGCCCCCGCCTGCCCGATTGACGCACTTATAGACCGACCCTTGACCACGGACTCCGGCCATACGAATACGCGTTCCCCGGTTTGAAAGATTGGCCCGAGCCGATGTCGGTTACGCGCTGCGGCGCAACTGGTGGCCTTTGACGCGTCGATTGACGGCGGCGGCCTGGGCGTCGGCTTCGTGCTGCTGATCCTTGATGCAGCGTCGGACGTACTCGGCGTACTCGGCGCTGCGGCTGCCTTCTCGCTTGACCCGCGACAGTTCAGACTCGCGGTGCGACTTGTCCGGCTGATTGGGAAGCAACATCGGGAAATCCTCGGGTGGTGGGTACTGCATCACAACTCGGCAAACAGCGCCAAATCTCTTCATTTTACGATATCGGATCACCTTGTCCATTAAATTGAGACCCAATCCTTTCAATTTAGTCAAAATTTCATCACTATCGCCTGTTCAGTGGACACGGACCCGCAGACGCGATGCTGGCGTGGGCGTCGGATTAATCGCCAGGCATGCATAGGCGGGGGCTTCATGCCAGCCATGCGATGCGGTGCATCAACCGGCCGGTGGTTGGGTCATCTCGGGGATCGCGTCGCGCAGCGCCTGGAGGATGGCGTCGCGGTCGTCGCTGTGGCGGAGGGCGGTGAAGCGGGTAACGGCCTGGGCCATGCGGCGGGCGTCGAGGGGGTCGCTGCGCCAGATGTGAATCGACTCGTGTTGCGTGGCGAGCATTTCTTCCGAGCCGTAGGCCAGTTCTTCGTGCAGCTTCTCGCCGGGCCGAGCGCCGGTGACGACGATCTTGACGTCATGGTCGACGACCAGGCCGTGCTGCTCGATGAAGCGGCGGGCGAGGTCGACGATGCGGATGGGCTGGCCCATGTCCAGGAGCATGACCTGTCCGGCGGCTTCTTCGAGGGCGAC
>CAYYPN010000003.1:0-26369 GCA_964473545.1 uncultured Planctomycetaceae bacterium | reverse complement strand
GCTTGGGGGAGTGGCGCGAACGATGAACGCCAAGTCGGTTGAGTGATTGCGGCTTGGAAGCGTCGCAGCACGCTGACCAGCAGATGGATTGGCGTGGCGCATGGCAACCGCCGCAGGAGGTTGCGGAGGTTGGCTCCGGCGGTGGCGAGGATCACATTCATCGCATCGCCTTCGAGGCCCTTGAGGTAGCAGCGGTTCATGCGGTGGTCGTGCTTGGCGTGGCCGATCTTGGGTTCGATGGCGCTGCGTCGTTTGCGGCGTTTGCGTTGAGCGCGAGTCAGCCGTTTCGAGCCGCTGCCGGCGATGTGAATCGTCGCTTCGCCGGTGTAATCGTGGCCGCGGTAACCCTTGTCCACGTACGCATCGCTCAGCGCCACGCCCGTGTTCGACTCGACCTGTTCGAGCGTTGCGGCCAGGGTGTGCCCGTCGTAGGGATTGCCTTTGCAAAGCATCGCGCCGACGAACCCATCGCGTCGATTCGTCGTCGCCACCGCCACCTTCTGCCCGAACTCGTATCGCTTGTGCGCCTTGCCCCTGCTGATGCAACGCACGTCCGGTTCGTGCAACGAATACAGCTTGTTCGAATCACTCGGCTGCTGATCGCGCAGGCGTTGGCAACGCGACAACAGGCAGGTCAGGGCTTCATCCGGCTGCGTCGTCTTACGCTGGATATCCCGGATCATCCGCCCCACGTACGTGCGCAGCTTCCGCAACTGCTGCCGCATCCGCTTGAACCGCCTGGCGTGCGCGTAACGCCCGGCCTTGATCGAAGCACGCCTGCCCACCCGCAGATACGACTGACGCAACACGATGCCGCGGTCCTTCGCCGCCGCCGCCAGCTTCACATCGCCTTGTACAACAGCTTCGAGTCCGTCGGGTGCGTGATGTGCTTCTCCTGCACCGTCGTGTCGATGTTGACTTGTTCAAGCTCACCCTTGGGCAGATGCTTCTGCTCGACCGCCACGCTCACCGTCTGCGCGAGCAACTCGGTCAGCTTCTCGGCACCGATGCGCTGCCGCCACCGGGTCATGCTCGTCGGATGAATCGGCAACTCGTGCTGCAGGTGCGTGTAGCCGCAGAAGTACTGCCAGTACGGATTCTCCACCCAACGTTCAACCACCGATTCATCGGATTCGTTGAAGGTGTGTTTGAGGTAGTGCAGCCCCACCATCAACCGCGTCGCCTTCGCCGGGGCGCCGGTGTCCTCGCAATACAGTTCACCGTACGCCGCGTCGAATGACTCCCAGTCGATCTGCTTGGCCAGCCTGATCAGCGGATGCCTGGGGTTGAGCAGTTGATCGAAGTGGGCCTGGAACAGTTCAAACGCATCCGTGACCGGGGTCTGGGGCTTCATCCGTGAGCTCCGTTTTGCAAGGTTCTGGCTCGTACGCCGTCGCTACCTTGCAATCTACGCGCCAACCCAAACCCAAGTTCACCCTGCATTCATCGATTCAGCGAAGATTTTCAGGGGCGACGATTGACCAGCGCGCCGCGAGTCGGGCTAAAGCCCCGGGATCGCTATCCCGGGGCTCCAGGCGTCGCGGTTTATGCGAACCACCAGACAAAGTTGGTCGCCACGTCGATCTGGCCGACGGGGAACTCACCGGACGTGAGGTCGGCCGTGCCGAGCTGTCCGAGTTGCGTCAGGTTCGTGGTCAGGTCGGCGTAAGCCATGATCGCGTACTGGCCGTCGTTGCTGTCGCTGGCGTCAGCGTCATTGTCCGGGTCGTCCTCGATGGTGTAGAAGTCGATGCCGTTGGTCGGCTGATGGTTGAAGCCCAGCGTGTGCAGCAGTTCGTGGCTGATGATGTTGGCCAGGTAGGTGCTGTACTCGTTGAGCATCACGTCGCTGCCTTCAACGGCCGAGGATGAGTTGGCGAAGTTCTCCAGGAGCACGATCGCCTCGTCGCCGAGGTCCTGGCCGGCGACGTCGATGTTGCTGGCCTGTCCGAGCAGACCCGGCGCCGCCGCGTTGGACCGGCCGACGTAGATCGTGGTGAAGTCCGTGTCGGCGTCGAGGCTGCCGTCGAGCGTGGTCGGATCGACCGTGCTGAAGAACAAGCCACTCGATGCGGCGTTGTAGTTGGCCAGCGTGTCGCTGACGTCGATGTTCAACCCGCCCACACCCGGCAGGTTCGGCAGGTAGGACCCGACATCGAAGATCGACAGGATGTTGTCGAGGATGCCGGTGACCCCCGCGCCGCCGTTGAGCAGCGTATCGGTCATGCCGGCCAGCGACGCATCGAGGTCCGCGGCATCGAACGTCTCGAAGTCCACGGTGCCCTGATCGGTCTCGGTCGACTGGCCGCCGTCGAAGTTCAGGTAGACCAGTTGCTTGCTGACGCGCTCGCTGTTGGAGACGTAGGCGATGTCCTGGACGTTGCCGCCGCCGAAGTCAATCTGGTTGGCAACGGGACCGGCGGTCAGCGTACCGTCGACCATGGCGGCCAGGGCCGCATCGTCCGCCGCCAGGCTCACCGTCAGCGCGTAGCTGGCGCCGCTGGTGAAGTTGGTGTCATCCGGCGTGACCGCGACGTAGTAGTCGCTCGTCACCGGCAACTCGAAGGCCTGGAACATCGTCACGTCGTAGGACGCGTCCTCCCAACGGGCCAGCAGTTCGAATGTGTCATCCGTCTCGTCGCCGACCGTACCCTGATCGTCGCGGTAGAACACGCCCATGCGGGAATCGCTGGCGCCGGTGTATTCGACCGAGAAGTACTCACCGGCCGTGCCGGCGAACGTGTAAATGTCCACATCGAAGAAGTCATCGAACGTCTGGGCCAGAGTCAACTGGCTCGGGGCCCCGCCGAGGTTCAACGCGGTCGGATCGAGGTCGAAGTCGTCGGCAGCATCCACCGCCGACACGACCAGGCCGTAGTTGTCACCGCCGACACCGTCGCCGTTGCCGTCGAGCACGGCGCCCAGCGGATCACCGACCAGTTGCAGGCCCGACCGCAGCCCCCCGCGGTCCATAATGACCGGGCCGTCGATGTCCGCCGGATTGAACGGGTGGATCATGCTGCCGCGGAGGGTGATGTTGACGTCCTCGCCAAACGCGATGTTGCGGTAGACGGTGATGATGCCGTAGACGTCGCCGTTGGGCTGGGTCTGTTCGCTGTACACCATCGTCAGGCCGCTGATGACCTCGTTCGAGCTGTCATACACAAAGACCGTCGCGTCGAGCTGGTCGATGGTTTCGGCCAGGATGAGCGAGTCGGTATTGAGCGGCTCGGAGAGGACGATGCGGATTTCGTTGTCCGCCGGCGAGCCGACCTCGACGATCTGCGGCGGGCCGAACGGATCGTTCAGCGTCTGCAGGGTCAGGAAGTGCTCGCCGTGGTCGACATCAAAGCGATCGATGCCGTCGGCGGTGACCACGAGCGGCTGGCTGGTTTCATCGGCGAGGCTGGTGTGAATGACCCGCTCGATATCCAGGCGTTCGATGCGGCTGAGCCGCAGGCCGCCGGCCTCGGCCGCATTGGTCACAAGCGTACCGGCTGAGCCGACGTCACGTATGAACGCGCGGTGGTCGGCGGGCAGACCCGGGCCCTGGGCCTCGGCGGGCAGCACGCCCACCGCCAGGATCGAGTCGGTGAAGTTGTCGTCGAAGCCCGCACGCTCCAGGGTCGCGCCCGCGAGCACGTCGTCGGACGTGTTGAAGATGCCGTCGGCGCCGAACATCACGCCGTAGATGAACACGCCGTCGGTGACGTGCTCATCGACTTCGAGGCGTTCGCTGTTGCCGCCGACGTAGAGCTGGCCGCCGGTGACGAACTCGAAGTCCGCCCGCTCGAGGGCGAGGTTGACCACGATTACGCCGGCGTGAATCTCATCGGTCTGGATGCGGTCGGCGTTGCCGCCGATCGTGAGCGAACTGTTGGCGTGGGTGCCGCCTTGCAGCCGCACGCGATCGGCGTAGTTGGTGATCTCCAGCGCCGCGCCGTCGCCGAACAGGCCCTCGATCCGTACATCGTCGATTCGGCCGAACGATGCGGCACCAAGGAAGACGCCGTCGTCGTCCACGCGGAAGTCGTCGATGACGTAGGTGACGTTGATCGAGGCGTCGGCGGCGACGTCGCCGTCGATGCGGATCCGGTCGGCGAACATCGCCGTGAGGATGCCGCCGAACGTGCCTTCGCGCATGCGCAGGTCGTCGAGGAACCCGCCCACGGTGATGCGAGCCTGATCGGTGACCGACATGTCGAAGACGAGCTTCTTGTCGATGTTGCCGGCGACATCGATGATGCCGCGGAACTCACCGTCGTCGTGCCGCAGTTTGCCAAGGTTGCCGTCGGTCACCAGGGTGCCGTCGAAGTCGCCTTCGATATCGACATCGGTGAACGTGTTGCCGGTGGTGACGATGCGGTTGAAGTAAGGCGAACCGATTTCCAGATCGTCGATGCTGTTGGCGATGATGCCGCCGACATCGGCGTTGGTGGTGCCTCGGAACTGGACGAAGCTTTCGACGGTGCCGTTCTGGAAGCTGAAGAACGAATCGCCGGTCGCATCGTAGGTCAGGCCGGTCAGGCCGCTGGCGACCACGCCCCGATCGGTCCGCGGGACCAGGTCGCCGGTGGCGGCGTCGATGGTGTAGAAGCGCTGCTCATCGGTGTTGAGGCCGACCAGCATGGGTACGCCGCTGGTGTCGAAGTCCATCGCGTCGACGTCGATGTTGCGGCCGGACGAATCCAGCAGCTCGCCGACAACCGCCATGGTCTCGGTGCCCACGGTGTAACCGATGAGTTGGGCGTTGCCGTCGCTGTCAGGGCCGACGAGATAGACCACGCCGCCGTCAGCGGCAATGGCAACGCTCGTGTCGGCCGCGGTGAACGGCACGGGGGCGTTGGAGTTGGTGTCATCGAGCACGGTCGAAACGCGGGTGAACTCATCCGTGACGCCGGTCGTGTCGATCATGCCCAGCACACCGACCAGCCCGTCGCTTTCGGCGGGGTTGGCGTAAAGCGTGCCGTCGGCGTCGGTGTTGTAGGCATAGCTGGCGTAGTTGGCGCCGGCCCCACCGATGGCGAACGCGTCGAGCGTGTCGAGCACCAGCGTGTCGTCGGTGGTCAGTTCGGTGAACGCGGTGGCGTCGGCGAGGTCGGCCGCGGCCAGGTAGAGCATGCGCCCGGTGCTGCCCGAGTCATACGCCACGAGGTTGCCCGAGGCGTCGAAGCCGATGCCCTTGATGTCGGTCACGCCCACACCGCCGCCGCCGACCTGGACCGCGCCGATCGTGGTGATCGTGCCGGTGGCCGGGTTGATGGTGACGAGGGTGTCGTCGCCGGCGTCGTCGCGGATGGCGTAGATCGTGCCGCCGCTGGTCACCGCCATGCCCTTGAACAGGTCGGTCACGCCGCCGCCGTCGAGCAGGACACCCTTGGCGATCGCGTTATCGATCTGGTGGACGGCGACGAATCCGCCGACGGCCGTGGTTTGGATCTCAACGATCGCCACCTCCGCCCCGTCGAACCCGCCGTCACCATCGCGGTCGCTGACCAAAGCGATCAGGTTACCGCTGTCGTCGATGGCCAGGGACAGCACATGGGTGGCGTCATAGCTGCTGTTGCCGCCGATGGTGTTGCGAAGCTCGCCCACGACGGTCTGATCGCCGGTATCCGGATCGATGGTGACCAGTTGGGCGGTGCCGGTGTTGGAGTTGACGGCGTAGATCGTGCCGTCGTCGGTGACGGCCAGGCCGTCGAGCGTCGCGCCGGCGCCGGCGTTGATCGTGCCGACCACCTGCGTGGGCTGCGGGTCGTACAGGCGGGCCAGCCCGTACATGTCAGCCCCGAGGAAGTCGATGCCCAGCAGTTCCGGAACATTGCCGGTGTAGGCATCGGTCACGTTGATGGTTTCGAGCACGCCGCCGGGCGTGTTCGGGTCGAGGCGATGGAGGACGCCGCCGCCGACGTGGGCCCAGAGGTTGCCCGCCGCGTCGTAGGTCAGCGTGTTGTAGAACGAGCCGGCGTAATTGGCCAGGGTGTTCTGCAATGCGGTGCCGCTGCCCATGGCGATCTCGAGGTCGTCGACCTCGCCGCCGATGCGGAGTTGGACCGAGCCCTGGTCGCCGATGACCATGTCGTCGATGTCGCCGCCGATCTGGCCGGTGACGTTGTTCGCGGTCTGTGCCGGGCCGGTGGCGTTGGAGCCCAGGCCCCGAATCATGAAGTCGTCAATCGGGCCGTCGAACCACAGGTCGACCACGGCATCGTCGCCGTCGCCGAGCAGATCACCGTCGAACTCGAAGTCATCCAGCGCCACGTCGTCCGTGGTGACGAGGCGGGCGATGTCGAACTGGCCGAGCCCTTCGATGGTGACGTCGGAGCTGTCGTCAGTGCCGCTGATGACGACCGTATCGAGCACGCCGTCGCTCGGGTCGTCGTCGTAAACGGTGACCGTACCGTCGCCGTTGACTTCGATCAGGAGCGTGCCGAGGCCGGTGACGATGACCAGGTCGTTGTCATCGTCAGCAAAGCCCTGGTTGGTTTCGAAGGCGAGGCCGCCGCGCAGGTCGGCGACCACATCGTAGGTAACGGTACCGGTCGTGACGCCGGCGGTTGCGATGTCGTTGTTGTCGATGCCGGCATCGGTGAGGACCAGCGAGTTGCCGGCGACGCCGGAGCTGAACTCGATGTCAACGTCGTCGATGATGCTGCGACCGCCGGTGAGGCTGACCGCAACGCTGGAGCCGACGAAATCGCCGGCGACGCCGGGCGTCACGCCTGCGGTGACGTAGCTGTCGAGGATACCGGTCAAGGCGTCATCGTCGATGGTCACGCCGTCAATGCTGCCGTGGAAGAGCACGAGGTCGCCACCCGAACGGGCGGCGTTCTGCTCGGCCGTCGAGGCCAGCGGCGTCGCGTCGTCGATCACGTCACGGATCGCCAGGCTGCCGAGCACCAGGCCCGAGGAGATCGAACTGCTGTCCATCGAGAACAGGTCCAGGTCGTCGATCGCCCCGCCCACGGCGAGGATCGAGTCGACCATGTTCATCACTTCAAAATCGTCAAGCATCGCCATGCGCGACGTCTCGTTGGCGTCCTTGGCGTCAACATTGTCAGCGAACACGCCGTCATCGCCGGCGCTGATGCCCAGTTGGATCAGGGACCGGGTCATGTCGCCTTCGATCTCGATGTTGTCGACGCTGTGGGCGAGGGTCATGACCACGTCGGTCATGCTGCCGAACTCGATATCGTCGGCCGCGCCGTCGATGAGGATGTCGATGTCGGTGACCGACCCCTCGACCACGAAGTCGTCGACGTATCCGCCCAGACGCAACCGCGCGCTGCCGACGGCGGTCAGGTTGCCCTCGACGTCGATGTCGACCTCGGCATCGATGAACGAATGGCCGGTGATGGTCCAGTCGCCGCCGATGTCGATGCTGGTGTCGTCGGGATGGAAGCCGAAGTTGAACACGCCGGTGACATCGCCGTCGACGTCGAGGCTTTCGAGCCAGCCGATGTTGAGGGTGGCGCCGTTGATGCTGCCGCCGACTTCGATGTCCTCGACGCCGTAGGTGATGTCGATGAGGGCGCCGTTTTCGATGTTGCCGTCGAACTCGAGCGTATCCGCCCACAGGCCGATGATGCTGGCGGTGCTGAGCATGTCCGAACCCTTGAGGTGGACATCCTCGATCCAGCCGTTGTTCGCCCGGAGGGTGCCGGCGAGATCGCCGCTGCCGGCGAGGTCGCCGTCGTCGACCTTGACGCGCTCGATGTTGCCGAACAGCGACTCGATGGTGAAGCCGTCGGTGATGCTGCCGTTGTCGATGTCGACGCGTTCGATGGTGTCGCCGGCGGTGATGGACCACGCGGTGCCGCCGTCGCCGAGGTTGCCGTCTTCGACGTCGATGCGGTCGAGGCGGCCGCCGACGGTGAGGGAGCCGTTGAACAGCGAGTCGCTGTTGCCCACGTCCTCGGTGTTGCGCTCGATGCGCAGACGGTCCAGGTTGCCGCCGATGAAGATGGTGATCTCGGGGTCGCCCACCGCGCCGCCGATCTGGCCTTCGACCTCGATGCGGTCGACGTGGCCCATCACGATCACGTTGGCCGCCAGGATGTCGGTGGTGGCGTTATCGTGGTCGCCGACCTCCAGTCGATCCAGGTTCTCAGCGATGTAAAGCTGATCGGCGTCGGTGGTGGTGTCGCCGAACGACAGTTCGGTGCGGATGCGGCCGACGTCGCCGTTGAGCACGGTGATCGAGCCGTTGAAGTACTGGTCGATCCGCAGGTAATCGAGGGCTTCGTCGCCGTCCTCGACGCCGTTGCCTTCGACGGTGATGTCGCCCTCCATGTAGCCGCGGACACGGACCTTGTCGATGTACCCGTCGGCGAAGAGGCTGCCTTCGAGGTTGCCGCGGATGTCGACCTTTTTGATGTTGCCGTTGGGGCCGACGGCACGGATGATCGACGAGCCGAGCAGGTTGCCGTCGATACGGATCTTTTTGATGCGGCCGGCGACGGTGAGGTCGAGGTTGCTCACGTCGGCGCCGGGCTTGAATTTCTTCAGATAGCCGGTCGTGACGGTCAGGCCATTGATGGTGGTCGGATCGCCGTCGACGGATTCGCCGGTCTCGATGGTGCCGATGCTGTTGGCGAAGTCGATGAAGGTATCGACCATGCGGTGGGCTTCGGCCTTGCCCAGATCGACCACGCCCTGCACGTCGAGCTGGTTGAACTGGCCGGCGATGTGCTGGTAACCGGCGCCGTCGATCGCGCCGGCCGGGCTGACGGCGAAGGCGCGGGCGACATCGGTCAACTCGGTCAGACGCACGTGCTGGAAGACCGGGTGGTACTCCAGACCGGTCAATGCGTGACGGATGTTCTCATCGAATGCATCGATGGTCAGCGGCTCGCCGTCGCCGCGGGCTTCGATCGTGCCGAGCGACCGGGCGGCCTGAACATTGGTGCCGAGGATGCCGAACCCGTCGGCCCGGATGCTTTCGATCTCGTTGCTGCCGACGTTAAGGATGGTCGACTCGAAGATGCCGAAGCCATGGACGATGATCTGGCCCATGTCACCGGTCACGATGTTCGAGCCGATGATACCGCCGTCGCCCCAGAGTTCGAGGCGACCAAGCTCAATGATGTCGTCGAACTCGCCGATGACGCCTTCATTGGGCAGGGCCGTGGCCATCTCCAGTTCGGTATAAGTTGCAACCTGGGTATTAATCAGGGACCCGTCATTCAGCTCGATCAGATCGATGCTCGTGGTGGAGATGATGTCGCCGAAGACGTCGCCGCCGGTCTGGTTGGTGACGGTGCCGATGGGGCCTTCGACGTAGATGCCGGCGCGGGAGTGGTAGCCGCTGCCCGAGGGGGCGATGGCTTCGCCGATGTTGATCCGGCGCAGTTCGGTGCCGACGTAGATCGGGGCGAGGACGCCTTCGATCAGGTTCGCGCCGTCGTCGGCGTCGTCGTAGTTGGCATGGATGCGCTGGACGGTGCCGCCGATCATCAGGTTGCCCAGGCCTTCGCTGGCGTAGATGTTGACCACGTCGCCGCTGATGTTGATGCCGGTGGACTGCTGATTGAACGGATACACCGCGTTGATGACGGTGATCGGGTTGACCAGGGCGCCGGTGGAGCTCCTGGGCACGCCGAGGCGGCCGGTGGTGCGGATGGTGCCGACGCTGGCGGCGGTGACGCTGACGATTTCGCCGTGGGTGTTGTTGGTGATGTGGTCGATGACGCCGCCGGTGACATCAAGCACGTCGACATCGAGCGAACCGTTGATGACGACGGCCACGTCTTCGATGGTGTCGTCCTCCTGGAGGACCAGTTCGCCGGTCTGTTCGTCGGTGACGACGGCGTGGCCGGTACCGCCAAGGACGATCGCGCCGATTTGGACGGGATGGGAGACGGGATTGTTGCTCAGGGTCTGGATGTTGAGGCTGAACTGGTCGACGGTGACGTCAACGAGGACGCTGCCGCCGCTGCCGCGGATGGCGTACTGGCGGATGGTCATCGCCCCGCCGATGAACTGCGGATTGGTGTCCGGATCGATCGGCAGTTCCGAGTCGTAGGCCGGGTTCTGGATCAGGTCGGGAGTGAGTTCGACGCGTCCGCCGCCGTCGTCGACGTGGAGGAAGGTTTCACCCGGGTTCAGGGTCATGGGGCTGTAGCCGCCACCGAGGAACTGGATGTCCTGATAGATGGTGCCGCCGACGCGCATGTAGCGGACGTTGCCGCCGGCGCCGGTGTCGATGCCGGGTCCGCCGCCGGCGAGGGTACCCATATCACCGGTCACGTCGATCAGGTCGATGACGCCGTCGTTGCCGGTTTCGTCGGCGTTGGCGCGGAAGAAGGTCGCTTCAAAGCCGCCGAGAACGGTCATGGTGCCGGCGCGGACATTGCCGATGCCCTGGTTGGTGAACAGGAAACCGCCGTACTGCTCGGCGGCGTCGACGTACTGGATGTCGCCGTCGACCCAGGCTTGGTCAGCGATCGGGTCGCCGGTCTGACTGAACAGGACGCTGCCGCCGGCTCGCATCAGGCCGATGCCGCCGCCGCGCACTTCGATGCGCGGCCAGAAGGCGATCAGGCCCTCGTCGTCGCTGGCGATATCGTCGCCCGCCACGAGGGCGCGGAGATTGCCGTCGGCGACGTTGATATGACGGTCACTGAGGCCATCGAACCAGGTTGATCCGCCGGTGCTGATCGCGCCCAGGTCGGCGTGCTGCACGCTGTACGAAACCTGGTCGTGGACGGTCAGGAGGTTGCCCTCGGCGCGGATCGCACCCAGAGCCAGCTCGCCCACATCATTAATGAAGATACGGTAGCCGGCGAAGGCCAGCAGTTCCGGGTCGTCCGCGAAGTCGGGGTTGGTTGTGGACGTGACCGCGATGCGGTATTCGCCCGGCCGATCGGTGGTGACGCGGAACGGCTCGAAATAGGTCACACCCGAATCGATCGCGTTGTAATTGGTGGCGATCAGGCGGCCGTCCGGGTCGTAGATGCCGACAGCCACGGGCAACAGACCCAGCGGGTCGAGTTGGAACTCGACGGTCTGACCGGCCATGAGGCTGATCGCGTAGTAGTCGACCGGATCGTTCGCCGGCTCAAACCCGTCGAGCGTGCCGCTGATGATGCTGCGGGCGAGGTCGCCATCGACGAGGCTGCGGATCGTGCCGATGCGCTGGGCGGTTTCGAACGTGTCGTTGTAGTACTTCTCGGTGCCGTCGTAGAGACGACCGGCGAACCACTCTTCCTGCACCGCCGCGAGCCCGTCGACGATCTGGCGGCCTTCGAGTTCTTCGAAAGCGCTGGTGATCGTCGGGATATTCTCATTGTTGGCGATGTTGAACGTGCCGATGAACCCGTCGAGCGACCAGATCTGACCGACCTGGCCTTCCACGTCGAGGTCGAAGCCGGTGAAGTAGACCGGTTCGGTGCTGTCGACGGTGAGGTTGGTGCCGAAGGAACTGCCGGAGATGATGTTGCGGAGATCGCCGGCGACGGCGACGTTACCCGGACGGTCGGGGGCGCCTTCGAATTGGCCGGAGCTTTGACCGGTGAGGATCGCGCCGGCGTAGAGCATGTTGACCGAACCGGAGGCGTCGAACAGGCCGGTCAGGGCGCCGCCGATCAGGACGTTGCCCATGTCCTGGCTGGCGTCGGCGTCCTGGATTTCGATCGCCGTGCTCGTGCCGGTGAAGTTCTTGAGGATCATCAACGACGCCGCTTCGTTGGTCGCGGCGGCCTCGCCGGCGCCGATCGACATGAAGCCGGTGGCGTTGTCAGCGGCGAGGAAACGATCGTTGGTCACGTCGTAGGCGATGCCGGCAACGGTCGGGCGGACCGACCCGTCGGCGGTGGTGATCTGCTCACCGGCCACGACCGGGTTGAGCGTGGTGAAGTTGCCGAGGCTGGCCTCGAAATCGAGGTCGATCAGGCGGCCGTTGGTCTTGTCGTGGGCCAGGAGGATGTTGCCGAACCGGTTGAACGCGATGGACCCGATGCCGGTGACCGCATTGCCATCGCCGTCCTCGATGGCGACGGACCCGCCGATCGTCCCGGTCAGCGGATCGAGGTCGTGGAGTTGGCCGTCCTGGCCGAGGACGACCAGGGCCTGCTGTCCGGCGAAGTTGGGGCTTTCCAGGGGGGCGAAGGTCATCGCCTGCACACCGGAAGTGGCCAGCGCGCCGGTGAGCTGCGCGACAATGCTGAACTCGCCGGTGGTCGTGTTGATGGTGCCGATGGAGCGGGTGAGACCGGGGCTGGTCAGCAGGGTTTCGTCGGCGCCGCTGTCATCGAGGGCGATGCCGAAGAACGTGCCGGAGGGGTCGGAGGCATAACCGAGCATGTTGGCCGCGACCGTGCCGGGGATGGTGTACTCGCGGCTGTCGGTGGGGTCGACGATGTCAATGACGACCACACGATCGGCGCCGGTGTCGACGCCAAGGAGCAGGCCGGTGTCATCGAAGTCGATGCCGCCGATGACCAGGTCGGTGACGCCGCCTTCCTGGATCGCGCCGATGACCGTCTCGTTGCCGTCGGCGAGGTTGACTTCGATGAGGCTGGAGGTCGCGCCGTCACTGCGGACGATGTAAAGGTCGCCGTCGGGGCTGAAGGCCATGTCGACGATCGGGTCGCCGCCGTCGGCCATATCCGCGACCTGCGTGGCGATGAGCTCTTCCACGACATCGTCGTCATCCGCATCGACGGGCGCCAGTTGCAGGGTGAACAGCGCCGTGTCGGCGCCGGCGTGGTCGCCGATCATGTACAGCGTCCCGGTGGTCGAGTCGAAGTCCAGGGCATGCACCTCTTCGATGTCGACGAAGCTGTCGTCGCCGTCGACGATGTGTCCGAGGGTCTGGACGCTGGAGACCGCGCCGTTGATGTCGCGGGTGATGGCGATGACGTTGAACTCACCGGCGGATTCGACGACGGCGTAGACGATGCCGGACGAACCGACGGTCATCGCGTGGAACTCGCCGCCGGCCATGATGTCGCCGAGGTTGCCGGCGACGTCGTCGGCGTCCAACTCGGGCGCGGGGTTGTTGATTTCGGCGATGCCATAAAGGGCCTCGTTGCCCGCGAAGTCGAGGTTCTCCCAACCCCATGCGGCGGCCATCACGGTGATCGGCGTGCCGGTGGCGGGGTTGATGATGCTGATCGCATCGGTGGCCCGCCCGGTGTCGGGATCGATCACGCCCAGTTCGCTGCCGGTGGGGTCGCCGTTTTCGTCGATGTTGTCGTTGTCGATGACGATGATCGCGCCGTTGCCGGCCAGGTCGTTGCGAACGCTGATGGCGGTCAGGCGGTCGAGGTTGCCGCCCATGGTGCGGTCGCCCATCGTGAGCACGCCCTGGTCGATGAAGAAGTCCAGGAGGTTGTGCTCGATGAAGACGCCGGCGCCGACGCGGTTGGGATCGGCCAGCACGCCGTCCGGGGCGGTGTCGATGCCCGAGGCGAACATGCCCAACTGCGCCGCCAGATCGTCACTGACGACAGGGCGAAGCGGCTCACGCTCGTTGGCATTCTGGTCGCGGAAGACCCACTGGCGGACGCCGACGAACGCCCCGCCGACGCCGTCGGAGAACTTGACGATCGTCTGGTCGGTATTGGCCGGGTCGATCTGCAGGTCGTAGCGGGCGTCGCTGCTGACGACGATGGCGTTGTTGCCGTCTTCGTCGAGCGGGGTGACGCCGCTGTACGGCGTCTGCACCGCGTTGTCGTTGTTCTGGTGATAGGTCGAGATGCTGATCTGTGCGTCGGCGCTGGCGTGGGAGACGTAGATGCTGAACAACTGGTCGGCCGCGCGGAAGCGTGTGTCCAGCACGACCAGCACGTCCGAAGCCACATCGGTCGCCAGGAGCGCGCCGACCTCGCCGGTGAACGGGTTGAACACCGTCGGGTTCCAGGTCAGGCCTTCGAGGTCCTGGCCGATGATCGGGTCGTCGCCATCGTCGATGTCGGTGGTGTCGCCGAGCGGCGAGAGCACGCCGCTGGCCAGGTCGATCGAAACGAGCAGGTCCTGGCCGTCGTCGTTGACGATGCCGAGGATCGTGCCGTCGGCGGCGGCCGGGTCGTCGTTGACCACGCTGATGCCGGTCACGGTCAGGACCGGGCTGCCGAACAGGCTCATGGTGGCGACGGTGCCGGTGGTCAGCAGGTCGACGCCGTCAGGCCCACCGGTGGTGGCGGTGCCGTTCCAGGACCAGATGCGGCCCTGGTCGTCGCCGTTGCCGTCTTCGGTGATGACCGAGAAGAGCAACCGGGCGTCGTCGGCGGCGGTCTGGTCCCAGGCGATGCTGGTCACGTCCGCGTTGCCGCCGACGAAACCGGTCAGGCGACCGACGCGGGTGAGCGAGCTCTGGACGGCCGAGTAGGAGCCGGCATTGACGTCGACCGTGTAGACGTCAAACGCATCGCCGGTTTCTTCGCCCAGCGGGACCTCGGCGCGCACCACGAAGTACAGCAGGCCGTCCTCAGGATCGCCGGTCAGCGGCCGGAAGTCCGCGCCCTCGATCGCGGAAACGGTCGACGCCGCCTCGGCGTTCAGCGGCAAGGTCACCGCCGAACCGCGATAGATTTCATCCGCATCCACGCCGTACAGCACCCACTGACCGCTGCCGGTTTCGTCGACCGCGGCGATATCGCCGAACACGCCCTGGACCGTGCCGTTGACGCTGGCCTGGCTGAGCAGCGCGGCATTGGCGTTGTTGGTGTTGATGCGCACCATGCGCGGCCGGACGGTGCCGCTGTCGTCATCGGCCTGGCTGTTGTCCAGACCCACGAGCATCCGGTCGCCGTCGGAATCGGTGACGAAGGTGATGCCGTCGATGGCGGTCGCGCCGCCGTCGGCCTGAATCTGACCGACCTGTGTGATCTGGCCCAGCGGGGTCAGTTCCTGCATAACGCTGGTCACGTTGCCGCTGCCGTCGACGCGCCGGGCCACCGCCAGCCAGTTGCCCGAGTCGGCGTCGAAGGTCATCGCCGAATAAACCTCGTTGGGTTCGGCGCCGCCCGCGCTGGGGTCGAACAGCGTCGTCGCATCGGCGTTGGCGAAATCGCCGTTGGTCTTGTCCACCGCCACGATCGCACCGTCGAGCAGCGTGCCGCCATCGGTGGCGTCGCCGCTGGTGTTGGTCGTCGGGTCGCCGTCGTAGTCGTGCGTCAGCAGGTACATCTGGCCCGCGCCGTCGAACCCGATGGCCTGCACGTTGGTCAGTTGGTTGCCGGTGTCCGTGTTCTCGATCGCCCCCAGGTCGGTCACCGAACCGGTCAGGCGATTGATCGACCACAGGTTGCTGCCGGTGCCGGTCTCCGTGACCGCATAAAGCAGGCGGGTGTCGGCGGCGTCAAACGCCAGCGCCGTCGGCGCCGTGCCCAGCGACGCGGTCAGGGCCGAGCCCTGGTCGAGCCCGAGCGTCGCCTGCTGGAGCATCGCCTGAACCGTGCCGCCGGTCGCGTTCTGCGTCGTGCTGTGCAGCAGCAGTTGCACCAGCAGGTTGTCGTTGATCGAAGCGACGTTAAACGCATACGTCGACCCGCCGAACAGCGGATCCTGGCTGGCCAGGCCCTGCAGGTCGATCTGGTCCCCGAAGTCGCCGACGTTGTTCACGTCGCCGGCGTTATAGAACGGATCATCGATGTCCCAGGAGTTGGCGATGACTTCCGAGCCATCGAGCAGGTAGTCCACGCCGTTGCGGCCGAGTTCGCTGTTGACGAACAGCCCCGGCAGGTCGCCGAGGGTGATGTTCGTGCCGTCGGCCGCGGCGCCGATCAGTTCCACCAGGGCGTCGCCGCTGACCGTCACCTGGACCAGTTGGCCATGGACGTCGGTAAACTGGAACGTCTCGCCGCCGCTGATCGTCGTCAGCAGCAGGCGCGGCTCCAGCGCTTCCAGGTGATGCATGGCGGTGTGATCGAGGCCCGAGTCGACGGCGTGATCGTGACGCATGAACTGCCCTTTCGCACGGTCCCTGTTGGGGGCGGCTTGTCTGCCCGTCGGCGTGTCCGGAAACCCTTGCATTAAGACGCGACCGGACGTCGCTGACTTCTTCTGTCCGCGGACACTATGGCTCTACGAACACGCACGGACCCTTCGTTGGGATAAGGTTCGTTCATGTTCTTCCGGGTTGGCCCTGGCACATCTTGTTCACCACTGCGAGGAATGCCTCTCCCTGGTCGAATGCCTGCCGTGAGAGCAGGCGGGGTGGGCCATATTTACCCCTGCCGGGTAAAGCCAAGTCCGGATTCTACATGCGGTAATCGTTCGTGTAAAGAACCGCGGACCTTACCGGCCAAATAATTGACTGACACCTAACGCACTGACCACGCGATATTTACGTGTAGACGCCTCGCTTCATGCCCCACCTTGTCGCCATCCGGCGCCAACGCCGACCAATATAAGGACTTACAACCCACCGCATGCCACACGCACCACTTCCCTCGCCCCGGAACGCCCCCCTTCGGCGCAAGGCCTCGCTTCGGTTAGTATCTGCGGCTTGTTGGACGTCAGCCGCACGCCCCGCCCTTGGCGAAGGGGGACCGACTCTTGACCCACTCCGCGACCCGCGCGGTCATGCACAGCCTGATCCTCGCCGGCGCCTTCATCGCCGCGTCGTGCCAGTCGCCGCTCAACGGCTACGACGCCGAACAAGTCCGACGCGAAGTCATCCTCTCCGCTCGACGCGGCGCCAGCGACCCCGCCGCCGCGCCGACCACCGCCGGCGTCTCCCGCGCCGTGGAACTCGACCCCAACGTCTCCATGCCCGAACTCGCCGAAAATGTCGACCCCGGCAAGGGACTCGATGGCGATCTGTCGCAAGCCGTCCCCATCTCGCTCGGCCACACCATCCGCAGCGCCCTCAAAGCCAACCTCGACCTGCAGGTCGCCCGGCTCGTGCCCGAAATCCGCGCCGAGCAGATCACCGAAGCCCAAGCCCAGTTCGATCCGTCCGTCTTCGCTGAGTACACCTTCCACGAAACCGACGTCCCGCTTCAAGGCAGCAGCATCGGCGGCATCCCCACCAGCGCCACCGCCCAGTCCCGCACCGAACAGGATGCCTCCGTCGGCGTCACCAAACGTCTCCAAACCGGCGGCGAAGTCACCCTCTCCACCGGCATCCAGCACGTCGACGACGACAGCCCCAACCTCACCCTCACCCCCGATCCCGGCACCACCAGCAACCTCACCTTCAGCCTCCGCCAACCGCTGCTGCGCAACGCCGGCGTCCGCGTGAACCGCGCCCGCATCGAACTGGCCCGCAACGCCCACGACCGCGAAATCCTCGCCCTTCGCGCCGAGTTGCTCGACGTGCTGGCCAGGGTCGAAAGCGCTTACTGGGAACTGCTGTTCGCCTGGCAACAGGTCGCCGTCCGCCAGCGCACGCTCGACATGACCCTCGACACCCAGCGCGAGCTCAAGGCCCGCGAAGGCGTCGACGTCAGCCCGCTGCAACTGGCTCAGGCCGCCAGCTTCGTCGAGCAACGGCAAAGCGACCTGATCGATGCCCGCCGGGCGTTGCGCGACGCGTCCGACCGCTTGAAGAACCTGATCCATGACCAGCAGTTGCCCCTGGCCGGCGAGGCGATCATTCGACCGACCGACCTGCCGACCGAACAGCCGCTGACAATGAACCTGACCCAGGCGCTGACGACCGGCCTGCGTCGTCGCCCGGAGATCGGCCAGGCCGCGCTCAACGTCAACGACGCCGCCATCCGTGTCGAAGTCGCCGACAACCAGAAGCTCCCGTCGCTGGAAATCCAGGCCGAACTCAAGCTCTACAGCCTCGCCGACCGGGTCGACAACAGCTACCGCGAACTCAGCGACCGCGAGTTTTTTGATTACCTCGTCGGCGGGCGGTTTGAGTACCCGATCGGCAACCGTGCCGCCGAAGCCACCAGCCGCCGCGAACGACTGTCCCGCCAGGCCCAGACCCTCGCCCTGCAGCGGACCAGTCGCCAGGTCGTGTTGACGGTCAAGCAGTCGATGCGCGCCGCCCAAAGTGCAAGGGAGAAGATTCGCACCACCCGCGCCGCCCGCATCGCCTCGGCCGAAAACCTCCGCACCCTCGAGGAACGTGAACGCACCGGCGAAGCGCTCACCCCCGAATTCATCCTCGACCTCAAACTCACCACCCAGCAACGACTGGCCGAGTCCGAGTTGCGCGAGATCGCCGCCGTCGCCGATTACAATGCCGCCCGCGCGCGGTTCTTCGCCGCCGTCGGGACCTTGCTCGACCAACGCAACGTCGACCTGCAGCGACTCGACCGCACACGTTCCGACACCCCCGACTCCGACAGGTGATCGATATGCATAACCGCATGCTTCGGCGACTGACCTGCCTGCTCGTGCCGGCTTGCGCCGCGCTCGCCCACGCCCAGGCCGACGCCCCCTCCTGGCGACCGGATGACCTGACCGGCATCGCCCGCCCCAGTCACCAGGTCACCCTCACCGCGCCCCTCGACGGCGTGCTCGACGAAATCCTCGTCAGCGAAGGCGACGACGTCACCGCCGGCCAGACCGTCGCCCGCATGGACGACGGCATCCAGCGCGCCGCCGTCGAAGTCGCCCGCCTGCGTGCCGAAAGTACAGGCGAGATGCGCCAGGCTGAGCTCTCCCTTGCCGAAGCCCAGATCCTCGTCGATCGCTACACCCAGGCTTACGAGAAGGATGCCGCCAGTGACTGGGAAGTCCGCCGCGCCGAGCTGCAGCGCGACCAGGCCGCCGCCCGCCGCGACGGGCTCCGCGAGCAACGCCAGCAGGCCCGGGCCAACCTCGCCCTTGAACTGGCCCGACTCGAACGCCACAGGATTAACGTCCCCTTCGACGGCCGCGTCGTCCGCGAAGCCGCCGAACCCGGCGCCACGCTCGCCCGGGGTGATTCGGTGCTCATCATCATCGCCCTCGATCCCCTCGAAGCCGAACTTCACCTGCCCGCCGCGCTCTACGGCCAGCTTCAATCCGGCGACAAGGTCACCCTCGAAGCCGGCGAACCGGTCAACCGCGACCTCACCGCCACGGTCAAGATCACCGACCCGGTCATCGACCCGGCCAGCCGCACCTTCCGCTGCATGTTCACCATCGACAACGCCGACAAACAAATGCCCGCCGGCTTCACCGTCCAACTCCCCTGGCCCCAGCAATAGCCACCCTGTTTCCACGCCGGGGCAGATTTCCACGCCGGGGCAGAGCGCAGCGCCGCCCCGGGTCCTGAAACTGACCACCGGTCACCTATATCTCCCGCCCCACGAACCCCAGCGATTCGTCCAGCCAATCGTCGGTCTTGAGCACCGCGCGGCGTTGGACGAGGGCTTGGCTTTGGGCGCGGTCCTGGGCCAGCCGAAACGCGCGCTCGCCTAAGCGCGGGGCGGCCTGGCGGACGGCGGGGCTGGCGTGACGCTTGAGCAGTTCATCCTCGTAGCTGACGAATGCGACCGCGCTGCCGGGGTCGCCCTGGCGGGCGGCGCGGCCGAAGAGCTGGCGGTCGATGCGGCGCGACTCGTGTCGCTCGGTGGCGATCACGTGCAACCCCCCCGCCTTGGCCACGCCGCGACCGAGTTTGATGTCCGTGCCCCGGCCGGCCATGTTCGTGGCGATCGTGATCTTGCCCGGCTGACCGGCCTCGGCCACGATGCTCGCCTCCTCGGCATGACGCACCGCATTGAGCACGCGATGGTCCAGCCCACGCGCCGTCAGCATCGCGCTCAGCCGTTCACTGTCGCCGACGCTGCGCGAACCGACGAGGATCGGCCGACCTTGCGCGTGAACCGCCACGATATGCTCGGCCACCGCCTGCCACTTTGCCTCGGCGCTGGGGAAGATGCGATCGGGCCAGTGTTCGCGGATGCACGGGCGATGGGTCGGGATGCGCACCGTGGGGACGTGGTAGATCTGCCACAACTCGCGGCGGGCCTCCCATGCCGTGCCCGTCATGCCCGCGAGTTTGTCGTACATGCGGAAAAAACGCTGGAAGCTGATCCGTGCCAGGGTCTCCTTGGGTGGATTGATTTCGAGCCCCTCCTTCGCCTCCACCGCCTGGTGCAGCCCATCGCGCCACGTGCGGTCGGGCATGAGTCGGCCGGTGAATTCGTCCACGATGACGATCTTGTCTTCCTGGATGACGTAGTGCTGATCGAGATGAAACAACTCACGGGCGCTCAGGGCCTGCGCGACCAGTTCCTCGCGGCGCCGCGCACCGCGCCAGATGCCGGACAGGCCGGCGCACAACTCAGTCAGCCGGCGACGACCCGCCGGCGTAAGCCGCACCTCGCGGTAACGCAGTTCGACCTTGTAATCCTTGCCGGCAACCAATTGTTCGGCGATTTGGGCGGACTGGCTGAAAGCCTCGACTTGCTCGGCATTGGGCGAATCGCCGGAAATGATCAGCGGCGTCACCGCTTCATCGATCAAAACCGAATCGGCTTCGTCGACGATCGCGCAGGCCAGGCCGCGCATGACCAGCATGTCGCTACGGCTGCGGACGCCGGCCAGACGCTGCATGAGCACCTCGCTCAAACGCTGGGTTTGACCGAGCAGAAGCCGATCCCGCAGAAAATCGGCCGTGACCTCCTTGTTGGTGCAGTAGGTGATGTCCGCGGCGTAGGCCTGCTGGCGATCGGGCGGTTCCATCTCGCCCTGGATGGCGCGGGTGGTCAGGCCGCAGAACTTATAAACCGGGCCCATCTCCTCCGCGTCGCGGCCGGCGAGGAAATCATTGGTCGTGATAACGTGGCAACCCCGCCCCCGCCAACCGGCGATGGCGGCGGGCATGGTGGCCGAGAGCGTCTTGCCTTCACCGGTGGCCAGTTCGGCGATGCAGCCGGCGTCCATCGCCAGCGCCGCGGCGACCTGGACCTCGTAAGCCCGCAACCCGATCTGGCGTGCGGCGATCTCTCGCACCATCGCGAACGCTTCGTCGACCTCGGCCGCCGTCTCGCGGCCAAGGCGAAACACGTCACGCAGCCGCATGGCCTGTTCCTTCAGCCGGGCGTCGCTGAGGTCGATGTAGCGCGGCTCCAGCGCAAGGATCCGCTGGGCGCGGCGGAGAAAAGCGCTGCGGCGCGGGCGCAGGTTCTGCACCCGCCCCACCGCCCGATCCCACACCGCATCGAATCCCTTGGGCAGTTTGTCCGCGGTGGCGGTGCGGCGACTGAGCATCCGCCAGCGACCGCTGGGCGGTCCGGGGTCGCGCGAAAACATGCTGGATTGGATCGCACTTCGTGTCACGGCGGGCTAAACCTGGAAACGCTGCTGCAGCAGTTGCCGCAGGGATCGCCACCATTGCACGACCAGCGGCCGTTCGGGGAGGTTGAACCGCACGATAACGCGCTGGCCGACGTGCAACGGCGCGGTGTTCGCATCATCGGGCGCGATGCGAATCTCAAAGTAAGGTTCGGCGGCGGTGCGGCCTTCACGATCGTCCGGCTTGACCGGCACCGTCCCTCCCGCGCGGCTCGACAGCGCGGGGCTGGGCAGGTTTTCCGAACCGGCCTGAATGATCCGCTCGATTTTGCCAGTGCGGAAAAGGTCCGGTCGACCATCGACGCGAATCTCGACGGTTGCGCCCGTGGTGGTTTCGGTCTGGATGCGCGGGCCGAGCTTCTGGTCGGCCACGGCACGGATGATCAGGTGATCGAGTGAAGCGACCACGCCGAGTCGGCGGCCGCGCTCGACATAAGCGCCGGTGAGACTGTCGACGTCGGGTGCGATCCACGTGCCGCGCACATTGGCTGTCGGTTGGAGATCGCTGATCTGGCGGCGGGCGTGGGCGAGTTGCTTGTTGAGCGCGTCGATCTTTCTCGCCAGGGCCTGGGCCTGGGCCAGATCTTCGGTGCGGGCAAGGCGAAGTTGCGCATGGGCTTCACGTAGCTGGGCTTGCAGCATGCGCCGCGTGGCGACGAGGTCGGCGTTCTCCGCACGGACAAGCGGCATCGCATTGGGTTCAACAGGTTGTCCGGTCGGCAGGGCTGACGCGAGGAAGCCGTCCTGTTTCATGTGGATGACCGCGTAATCAACCGGTTCGACCACGCCCTGGGCGCGCTGCGCGTCATCGACCGGGATCGCGGAAACCGACAGGACCAGGACGGCGAACGTGCCGAGGGTCAGCGCGATCGCGCGGCCGCGGGTGCGCATGAGTTCACCGCTGGTCGCCAGGTAATGCGCCCACTTGCCCAGGGGTACGAACACCCACGTCACAATCGCCGCCAGCGCGAGGATCGCACCGACGAAGAAGGCCTTGTCCGCGACGAACAGCAGGATGCCCACGCAGATGATCACGCGGTAGGCGAAAGAGGCGACACCGTAGAACGGCAGCCAGAACCGTTCGCCGGGCGTGTGGGCGGGGTTGCGGACGCGGCGTGCGCCGTAGGCGTATTTGCGAACCAGGTAGTAGAGAAACTCCTTGCTGCGCTGGTTGAGGTTGGGCGCTTCCAGCAGATCGCTGAGGATGTAGTAACCGTCATAGCGCAGCAACGGGTTGCCGTTGAACAGCAGCGTGGTGATGCTGGCGATGAGCACGAGGTTATACGCGATGGCGTTGACGGTGCCGGGGCCGGTGTTGGCCCAGACGATGGCGGCGGCGGCGGCGACGGCGAGTTCGACGTACATACCGGCCGCGCCGACGAACGCGCGTTGCCACTTGTTGCGAAACGCCCACGAACTCGACGCATCGACGTAAGGCACGGGCATGAACACCAGCAGCATGATGCCCATCGTGTGCACATCGCCGCCGGTCCCCTGTTGCACGCCGAAGCGTTTACAGGCGAAACCATGCCCGAACTCGTGTAATGCCTTGATGGCGGCGAAGCACAGGTACAACAGCGCGAGTTTGTCGGGTTGGCGCAGGTAGTCCCCGGCGAAGATGTTGGCGGTCGCGCTCATCAGCTCTTCGCCACGTCCGGCGAGAAAGTATCCCGCCGTCGCCAGCAGCGCGATCCACAGGACAAACCCCACCGGCCCGAACAGCCAACCCACCACGCCGATCCAACGATCGAGGATCCAATTCGGGTCAAACAGCGGAATGCGGACAAACAGCAGGTTTGACATGTACCCGCGAACTTCGCGATTAACGCGCTTGCGATATCGCTCAAACAGTCCCACGGCATCGGCGGGGAGGTCGGATTGCAGCAGGTTCGCCCCGTAGAGCTGGCCGAGCGTCTGGATGACTTCGCCCTGGGTGGGTGCGGCGTCACCGAGCGCGTCGTTCGACGCCTCCCAGGCCTGTTCGACCGTGCGGCGACCGTTGAGCAGGGCCACAAAGTGGTACGCCGGCTCACTCAATCGATAGAACCGGTTGCTCGCCGGGTCGCGCACGACGTGCCACGGCCGCCCGCGGTAGTGCTGGCGGAGCGTCTGCACCGATGCCCGCAGGCGCGGCTTGGACTGGGCCACGCGGTACCATGATTCGTGGAATGTCGGTCGATCCACTGCCACCGGGCGCTGCCCTTTCTTGCGTGTTCAGATCCACAGCCGCATACGAACCCAGTGCACCAGATCGCGTGTCCACAGCCAGGCGTAATGAGCGCGGCCCACCTTGATCTTCGCCGCGCCTTCGACACCCGGCAGCAGGTTTTCGGGCGGCTCGGTGAAACGCACGCGTACCCGAAAGACGTTCTTCTCTTCATGCACCTCGGCCATGGGATTGATCCGTTCGACGACAAAGGGCGTGTACACGCCCGGCGAGGCGGCGGTGGCCAGTTCGCCGGTCTGATCCTTGCGCAAGTCGCTTATGCGATGCTCGGGCACCATGAGCGCGGCACGCAGGTTTTCCAGGGGCGCGACTTCAAAGAGCACGTCCCCCTTGCTGACGGGTGAGCCCTCCTTCTGGCGAAGGTCGCCGCGGAGGACCACGCCATCGATGGGGCAGGTGATGCGCGTCTGTTCCAGTCGATGCTGCAGGAGGTCGATGCGGGCGGCGAGGCGGTCGGCCTGGGCCTGGGCGATCTGGGCTTCGACGCTCTTGCCGTCGCGCATGGCCTTCGCCGCTTCTTTCTGGTGTTCGACCCGTTCGTAGAGCAACGGGGCAAGCTGGAGTTCGATCTCGTTGGGGTCGAGCGTCGCCAGCAGCGTCTGACCGGCGAGCACCTGGTCGTTGGGCTGCACGTGGGATTTGTCGAGGAACCCGTCAAACGGCGCGGGGATGATGCGGCGTTCGCTTGCTTCGATCACGAACGGCGCGTCGATGTAATCCGATCCCTTGGCGAAACTGAAGAACAGGATGGCCGCCAGCACGGCGATGGCCGCGGCCTTGAACCACGTATGCTCCGGCCCCAGCGCCTGGCCCAACCCTTTGCGGGTCGCCTGGGCCAGACGCGCGCCGAACCATCGGTCACGTTCGTGCAACTCGACCGCCCGTGCGGTGATCAGTTCGCATACGAGCCGAAGCAATTCGACGTCCGCCGTCTCGAAGGGGAGATCGGCGGCGCGTTCGACGGTGATGACACCGACCGGCCGGCCGTTGCGCCGAAGGGGGAGGCTGCAGACGGCCTCGGCCCCGTGGCGGGAGGACAACTGTTCGGCGGCGCGCGACACGTACGGCGCCTCCGGCAAAGCGGGATGAATCACTTCCAGGTCCTGGTCGAGCGCCTCTTCCATAGCC
This sequence comes from uncultured Planctomycetaceae bacterium, assembly GCA_964473545.1. GTDB lineage: Bacteria > Planctomycetota > Phycisphaerae > Phycisphaerales > Zrk34 > CAYWKS01. The sequence continues at coordinate 1,819 of CAYYPN010000003.1, read as the reverse complement.
GACTCGATCCACTGAACCAGTTCCATTTTGCGGGTGAAATGTTCGGTATGACTGACGGCGGCGAGCTTGACGTAGCGGCCGTGCAGGAACCCGATGCCGACGCGCTCGGCCCTGGTGATGGCGGCCAGTTCATTGCACATCGCCATGAGGGCGGCGGTGGCGCGTTCGTGTTCGTTGACCGCGGCGAGCACGCGGCCGGCCTGTTGCATCTGGGTCAGGGCCCGGGTGCGCTGTTCGAGCACCTGGCGGGTTTCGTACACGCTGACCAGGCTCATCGACAGCGCCAGTCGCTCGCGGCGCTCGGTGAGGGCCTCGCGGCTGCGTGTTCTGATAAAGAACACCGCCGCCCCCCGGACCTCGGGCCCGAGCTGGCACGGCAGGATCAAGAGATGCGCTTCGGCGGCCTGGCCGTAGAGATCGCTCGAGCCGCGCAGGGGTTGGACGGCCGGCTCGGCGGTGTGGGCGACCTGCGTGATGGCGCTGGCGTTCTGGGTCAGCCAGGTCGGCGGTCGACTGTTGGGCGGGGGCGGAGGCCACATTGCCAGCGTCTCCATGCGCTGGTCGTCGGTAGCGCGGGCCACGGCGCCGATTTCAGCGGAAGCCAACTGGCATTGCAGGCGCAGCAACAAGGTCAGGAACTCGCCGGGCGAACCGGTGAAGTCCTTGAGCTGCTCCACGGCATCGGTGATGCCGACGCCTGCCGAAGCGTTGGCGACGGACTGTGTCATGGCCGTCGCTCCTGCCGGTTCGGGCGGTTAGCGGTTCGACGACTCGCCCGACCCGGACTGCTGCTCGAGCTTGATCTCGCCAAACCGTTCCTCATGGGCTCGGATGACCTGCCCCAGCGTGATCGCCAGGCGCTTGGCCGTCTTGTAATTGAGAATGACCCGGTCGTTGAACTTGAGCATGAGTTGCCCGGCCGGCTGGTTGGGCTGGCTCTGCTGGCCCTGGTTGGGCACGACCATGTTCAGGCCGAAGTCGACGAAGACCTCGTCACTGGTGGCGTTGGTTCGGAAGGCGTTGGCATAGCTGGTCGACATTTCGCGTTCGTCGACCTGCACGCGCAACTGCTGGCGATTGGCCTGGCTGGCCTGATCCGCGGGCTGCTCGTTGCCACTGGGAAATTGAATGTTGTCGGAATCTGCCATGAATGCCTCCGCACGACGATCGGGTCGTTGGCTGATCGATAAGAACACCACGCCGATCCGGCCGCATCACTGCCGCCGAATCGGCCACAACCTGATTATTGTGAGCCCCGGCGGGAGGCTTGTCAAAACTTGTTAAGACAGTGGGATACAACCAGCGCGTTATCGGGTCCACAACCCGCTTTCCGGCACCCACCCCCGGCCCAGGGCGATCGTTTCACGCAGGTGGTCGGTAAACTCGATCATGCGCTGGGCATGCTCGGGCGCCCCGGCGAGATTGACCGTTTCCAACGGGTCGGTTTCGTAGTCGTACAACTCGATGGGCTCGGCGTGGGCGGGCGGGTCGGCGGCATCCAATTGTGCCAGGGGGATCCAGAACGTCGCGCGGTAGCGTTCATCACGCAGGGTGTAGCCCATGAACCTGCCGCCGACGTGGGTGCGGGGATACTGGCTCATCTGCACCGGCTTCACGCTATGCCCGGGGTTGGTCAACATCGGTACGAGGCTCAGCCCCTGCGCATGCTCGGGCACGGGCAGCCCGGCCAGATCGCACAGCGTCGGGTACAGGTCGACGAACCCGACCGGCCCGTTGGCCGTGGCGCCGGGATGACCGCTTGCGGGGGCGATGATCAGCGGCGAGCGCACCGCCTGCTCAAAGTTCGAGTGCTTGCACC
>CAYYPN010000002.1:0-27362 GCA_964473545.1 uncultured Planctomycetaceae bacterium | reverse complement strand
TCTGGCTGTGGACCAGTGCCATGGCGGCCGCGGCCAGCAGGCCGATGCGCAAGGCCGCGCCGTGCAACGGCGCGCGGGCCGCGAGGAGCATGGTGACGAACACCCCGGCGGCGCCGACGAGGAGCATTGCCGCCGAGTCGATCCAGAGTTCGGCGTACTGGGCGGCGTACCGGGCGGCGAAGGGGAGGAGTGTTGCGAAAAGGATCAGCTTCAGCGGGCGCTGTGGGTCGTCGGGGATTTCGTCGGGTGGTTCCTGTCTGGGTTGGGCGGCGCGCCAGAAGAGGCTGAGCAGGAGGATCGACCACGCGACCCCGCCGAGGCCGAGGCTGGCGATCCAGGTGACGAAGACGTTGTGGGCATCGGCGACATCTTCGGGGCTGAGCGGGTTCTTGAGTTGGGCGTAGTGTTCCTGGAACGTGCCGGGCCCGATGCCGAGCACCGGTTGGTCGACGAGCATGTCACCGGCCGCCTGCCAGTAGAACCCGCGGAAGAGCAACGACCGCTCGGCCTCGGTGGTGTCGGGGACGCCCATCGACATGCGCACGACGACCGCGCCGATCGCCGCGACGACCAGGCCGAACGTCACGAGGCGCCACAGCCAGGGACCGGTCCGAATTACGCCGACGACCACCATCGCCAGCGCCACGACACACGTCGCGGCGATCGCCCCCTTGCTCATGCTCAAGGCCAGGGCCAATGCGCCGAGCAACGTCACCGCGGCGGCAACCGCAAACAGGGCCTTGCGGCGTCGCGCGGCCAACATCACGCCCGCGGCAAGCAATGTCAGCGAACCGGTCACCGTGCCGAACACGTTGGTCAGGCCGAACCGGCCGGCGGCTTCACGCTGGTAAAGGCGCACCTCGAACTTGCGGTGTTGGGTCGAGCCTTTCGCCCAGCCGCGTGCGTCGAGGAACTGATCCTGCGTGGCCTGGTAGTTGGCGACCGTGGCCGGGTGCTGCACGAAGTAGTAATGGGCGGCGTTGATGCCCAGCGGAATGAGTAACCCGACCAGCGCGCCGAGAATCAGTCGCTTGCGCAGGCCATCGACGGCCAGGTGCAACGCCGCCAGGCCCAGCGCCAGCGAACCGATCCAGGCCCCGGCCAGCGGCGCGACGCTGTCGCCGCTCGTCGCATGAATAACCGAGACGATCACGCCGACCAGCCAGAGGCCGACCAGCGTGGTATGGATGCGTTGACGTTGCATCACGCGATGTGCAAGGGCCGCCAGCAACACGACGATCGCCGCGGCGTCGCAGGCCATCAGCCAGCCCGGCCCCAGGTCAGTGATCGGCCCGGCCAGCGGATCGATGTTCAGCGATTCGCTTCGCCAGACGATGACGGCGCGGGCGATGACGATGGCGATCAGGCCGACGGTCGCCGCATCGCCGACGAAACGTGAAGCCGGTCGTTGGGTGTTCATGGCCCGGCCCTCACGGTGCCGCGTTCGAGCAGTGCGAGGACGAGGAGGATGGCGAGCGTCTGCACGACGATCAGCGCCGCCGCCCACGCCGGGACGCGCCCCAGCAACACACCGCCCAGGCCCGTCGCCAGCGTGCAGGCGTAGATGACCACGACCGCGGCCGGCCGGGTCAGGCCGCGCCGAACCAGTCGATGCGAGAAGTGCTGCGTGTCACCCTGGAACGGGCTGCGCCCCTGCGCGAGGCGGATCAGCGATACGCTCGTCAGGTCGTACAAAGGCACGGCCAACACGACCACGGGCGTGAACACCGCCCACCACCCCCGGAAGGGATCGGTCGCGGGCATGTCAATGTACGTCAATCGCACCGAGCAGAACGCCAGGACGAACCCGACGACCAGCGACCCGCCGTCGCCCATGAAGATCGACGCGGGGGGAAAGTTGAACCTAAGAAATCCGAGCAACCCCCCGGCCAGCAACCCCAGCACCGCCGCGACAAACCACTGCCCGCCCATCAGTGCCGCGGCCAGGAGGATCGATGCGCAGATCAACGCGACGCCCCCGCTCAAGCCGTCCATGTTGTCGAGAAAATTGAAGGCGTTGGTGATGACCACGAACCAGAGCATGGTCAACGCGATGCTGGGGACGGGCCCGAACATCTCCAGCGTGCGCGTGCCGGTGAAGATGACGACGATGCCCGCGGCAATGAACTGCACGACGAGCTTGGGCATGGCCCCGAGGTTGCGGCGATCGTCGACCAGGCCCGTGACATGCAGCAGCAACACCGCCGCGAGCAACCACCCGACCACCGGCGTCTGCTCACGCACCCCCGGAAGGTGAACGGCGATGGAGGCCGGCAATGCGTCGAGCCACGTTCCGGGGGCCGGGGCGAACCAGGCGATGGCGAGTGCGGCGGCGATGGGCACGATCAACGCCGCGACGATGGCGACGCCGCCGGCAGCGGGGATCGGCCGATCGTGAAGCTTGCGGTGTCCGGGCGCGTCGAGCTGGCCGAGGCGGATCGCCGCGCCGCGGGCGGCCCACGTCAGTGGCAAGCCGAGTGCCACCCCCACGCCGATCATTGCCAGGCAGGCTGCAACCATGAGGCTCTATTGAACAGGCAAACGCCCCGCAGGGAAACCCCCGCCCCCCGGAAGTTGTGCGGCTCTGTGCCGGCCGGTCGGGTTACAATGGGCGGGTCATGTCTGACGCCCGTGTTGCCATCATCACCGCGCTGGAAACCGAAGCCCGCCCGATCATGCGGCGGCTGGGGCTGTCGCGCGACAGGACCGGCGGGCCGTGTGTCGGACGCCTGGATGAATGTGACGTGACCTTGCTCATCACCGGCGTGGGACCCGACCATGCACGCCAGGCAACGCGGCGTCTGCTCGCCGCGAAGCGATTCGATCGGGTCATCATCGCGGGGTTGTGCGGGGCGATGAATCCGCTGATGCGTTCAGGCGAACTGGTCTGGCCGAACGTGTTGATTGACGGTGTGACACATCACGTTTACGAACGACCGATCCAACATGAACGAACCGGCCGGCACATCAGCGTCGCCGCACTCGTCGCCACGCCCCAGGCCAAGGCGACGTTGTTCGCGCGACATGCGGTCGACACCGTCGACATGGAATCCGCAGCGATCGCCTCGGTCTGCCATGAACACGACACGCCGTGGCTGTGCCTGCGGGCGGTCGGCGACGAGGCGGACGAGGGTCTGCCTGAATACCTCGGCGAGCTGGTCGATGTCGAGGGCCGCGCCCGGCCTTGGCCGACGATCAAGCGCCTGGCCGGCGCGCCGATGCAGGTCGGTACGTTCATGCGACTGGCCCGCCAGACCCGCCGCGCCACCGCGGTGCTGGCCGAGGGGGCGGCGCGACTGCTCGACGGCTGGTTTTGTGCGGCGGGCGAAAGGCCAATAGAATCGACCGCCGATGGGCAAGCTCCACTACCAGACCGCCGGTGAATCGCACGGCCGCGCCTGCCTGGCGCTGGTCAACGGCATGCCGCGCGGCTTGAAGGTCGACGTCGACCTGATCAACCACGAGCTTCGCCGCCGCCAGGGCGGGTACGGCCGCGGCGGTCGACAGAAGATCGAAACCGATACCGTCGAGTTCCTCTCGGGCATGCGCCAGGGCCACACCACCGGCGCCCCGGTCACGCTGGCCGTGTTCAACAAGGACCATCGCCTTGACGACCCGGCGAAGACGCCGGCGTTGCATCGGCCTCGCCCGGGTCACGCGGACCTTGCCGGCAGCATCAAGTGGCTGACCACCGATTGCCGGGAGACGCTGGAGCGGGCCAGCGCGCGGGAGACCGCCGCGCGCGTCGCCGCCGGGGCGCTGGCCAAGTGCCTGCTGCGCGCGTTCGGCATCGAGGTGTTCGGTTTTGTTCGCCAGGTCGGCGAAGCCCGCGGCGACTTCGATGTCACCGAAGACAACTGGCGCGACCTCGTCGCCCAGCGCGACGCCAGCGATTGCTACTGCCCCGACGCCCGGGCCGACGAAGCCATGCGGCAGTTCATCAACGAGCAGAAACAGGCCCACGACACCGCCGGCGGCATCGTCGAGGCCCACGTCTTCGGTTGCCCCGTCGGCATCGGGTCGTGCCTGAACTGGGATGAGAAACTCGACAGCCGCATCGCCGCGGCCGTGGTCGGCATCCAGGCCTTCAAGGGCGTGGAGATCGGCCTGGGCTTCGAAGTCGCCCGCCGACCCGGGTCGAAGGTCCACGATGAAATCTTCTACGCGGCTGACCAGGCCGACACGCCGAGCCTCGGGTTCACGCGCGGCTCAAACAACGCCGGCGGGCTCGAAGGCGGCATGACCAACGGCCAGCCCATCGTCGTCCGCGGCGCGATGAAGCCCATCAGCACGCTCGGCAAGCCGTTGCGCTCCATCGACTTGAATACGAAGGACCCCAGCGCTGCCGGCTGGGAACGCAGCGACATCAGCGCCATCAGCGCCGCCTCGGTCGTGATGGAAAACGTCATCGCCTTCGAGGTCGCCCGCGCCATGATCGAAAAGTTCGCCGGCGACAGCCTCACGGAAATGCGCAACAACTACGACCAGTTCCTCACCACCGCCCGCAAGCTCCCCCTACCCGAGGATCTGGCATAAGCTCCGCGCTCCGGTTGGCGATTCGCTGCCTTTGCATCCCTTTGCCATCGGCCCCCCGCCAACCTATCCTACGCCCGTCGTCTGGATTGTCGTCCGGCCAGGTGGATGTGGAATGACTGGTGATCAACGCCAAAACATCGGCAAGGCGCTGGGGCGCATCCCGCAGAGCCTGTACATCATGACCGCGCAGCACGAAGACCACATGCGCGGCGTCATGGTCAGCTTCGTCCAGCAGGTCTCCTTCGATCCGCCCATGGTCATGATCTGCCTGGGCAAGGGCCGGCCCATCGTGCCGCTGATCCACGACTCGCATGCCTTCGCCCTCTGCCAGATCTCCAAAAACGACAAGCTCACGCTCAAGCGGTTCGCCCGCGGCGGCGATGCCGGCGACTCGCCCTTCCAGGCCATCGAGACCCTGCGCGGCGCGACCGGCTCACCCATCATCAAACGCAGCCTCGCCTACCTCGACTGCGACCTCGCGCGACACATCGACGTCGACGGCGACCACGACATGTACATCGGCCAGGTCCGCGAAGGCAAGATCCTCAACGACGATGAAGTCTTCATCCACCTGCGGGAAAACGGGTTTTCCTATTGAGCCACGAGCCATCAGCCAATCGCCAATGGGGTTTCAAGCGTCCCATTCGCCGATTGGCTTGTGGCTTGTGGCTCTTGGCTTGGGACAATGCGCTACAAACTCACCATCGCATACGACGGTTCGCAGTTCCACGGCTGGCAGGAACAGAAGCCCGTCGATGACCAGCCGGCCGTGCGCACCGTGCAGCAGGTCGTTCGCGAAGCGATCCAGCACGTCGCCCGTCAGCCGATCATGCTGCAGGGCGCCAGCCGCACCGACACCGGCGTGCATGCGATCGGCCAGGTCGCCCACTTCGATTGCGACAACCTGACCGTCCCGCTAGAGCGCCTGACCGATGCGATCAACTCGCGCCTGCCCGCCGACGTGGAGGTACGAGCGGCCGAGGTGGTCGACGACACGTTCGAAGCCACCACCGGCGCGGTCGAGAAGCAATACCGCTACCGCATCTGGAACACGAACGAGCGGCCCTTGTGGCGGCGCCATGCGGTGTATCACTGCTGGTACGAGTTGGACGTGGCGTTAATGCGGAATGCGGCGGCGCGACTCGTCGGCGAACACAACTTCGCCGCCTTCACCAACGCCGGCCACGGCCGCCTGTCCACCGTCCGGACGATCTTCGCCTGCGAAGTCGAACGCCTCACGAATCGGCCCGAGGTCCACATCACCGTCCGCGGCAACGGGTTCCTTTACAACATGATCCGCATCATCACCGGCACACTGGTGGAGGTAGGCCGCCAGCGCAAGCCCCCGGAATGGATCGACGAACTACTCCAACACGGTGACCGCCACCAAGCCGGCCCTACTGTTTCGCCGCAAGGCCTGTGCCTGGAGTGGATTCGGTATTGATGGCGGATATCGGATGGGGGATGCCGGAGGTACCATGCTGACGTGACCAGCACAGCCGACATCGGACATCCACCGCCCGACTCGCCATGAAGATTCTTCACCTCATCACACGACTGATTCTGGGCGGGGCGCAGGAGAATACGGTGTTGTCGTGTGAGGGACAGGCCCGGGCGGGGCATGAGGTGGTGTTGGGGTTCGGACCGATTTACGGGCCGGAGGGATCACTCCTGGAGCGGGCGAAGGCCGGCGGGTATCGACTGGTGGAACTGCCGGGAATGGTGCGGCCGGTGCATCCGTACAAGGACGTGGCGGCGTATCGGCAGTGTCGCGAGCTGATCCGCCGGTTCAGGCCGGACGTCGTGCACACGCATTCGAGCAAGGCGGGGATCGTCGGGCGATACGCCGCGTCGGCCGAGCGCGTGCCGGCGATCGTCCACACGATCCACGGCCTGCCGTTTCACCCGTACCAGTCGAAGCTCAAGAACTGGATCTACATCACCAGCGAACGCGCCGCGGCCCGGCGATGCCACGCCATCGTCACCGTCGCCGACGCCATGACCCACCAGGCCCTCGCCGCACACGTCGGCAGGCCCTCGCAGTACACCACCATCTACAGCGGCATGGAGGTCGATCAGTACCTGCATGGCGACGACGACCGCGAAGCGACGCGCCGAGAACTGGGCATCGCGCCCGACGACCGGGTCATCGGCACGGTCGCGCGGCTGGCCGAACTCAAGGGTCACGATGATCTGCTGGACGTGTTGCCGAGGCTGGTCGAGCTTCCGGGGGCGCGGGTGAAGTACCTTTGGGTCGGCGACGGCTGGTGGCGCGAGCGGCTGGAGCAGCGCATCGCCTCGATGGGCATGACCGATCGGGTCGTGTTGACCGGGTTGGTGTCGCCGGAGCAGGTGGCGCGTTACATGCGGGCGATGGACGTGCTGGCGCATCCGAGTTACCGGGAGGGTCTGCCGCGCACGTTGCCGCAGGCGCTGCTGTGCGGCGTGCCGGTGGTCAGCTACGACAACGACGGCGCCCCGGAAGTGTGTATCGATGGCGAAACGGGACGACGGGTGCGGACCGGCGACACCGATCACCTCGGCGAGGCGCTGGCGTGGATGCTGGAACACGAGCCGGAACGCCGGGCCATGGCCATACGGGGGCGTGAGCGGTGTTCCAGACAGTTTGACCACCGGGCGATGGTGAGCCAGTTGCTCGCGTTGTATCGTCAGTTATTGCAGGACGCCCCGACGACCGCCGGCCGGTAGAGGTCCGTCACCATGCACAACGTCACCACGCACTGGCGCACGAGGGTCTGGATGACAGCGTTGCTGTCGATCGGTTGGGCGGCGGCAACGGCCCGGGGGCAACTGCAACTCGATCCGCCGGCCGTGCCCGAAGCATTCGTACGTGAACAGATCGCTGCGCTGGAAGACCAGATCGCCGCGCGGCAGCGTGCGGTCGATCCCAACGACCGCGCCCGGTCGACGGTGCTGGCGGCGCAGCGCAACCTGAGGTTGGTGGTGCGGCAACTGTGGCGGGTGGCCGAAGACGAAGGCATCGGTGAAGGTGGGGCGCTGCCGGCGTTGTATGCGATGACGCTGGATCGGCACATCGGGGCGTTCGACGCCCTGGCCGAGCGTTTGCCGGAGGAAGTCGGCGAGGCGTTGCGCGTTCCCGAACCCGACGACCAGCACATCGCCCGCCTGGCCAGGGTGGTGGATGCGATCAAGACGTTCAACCAGCGGGTGGATGAGGAACTGACGAACCTGGAGTCCGGCGAAGCCGAGGCGCTGGACGCGTACCTGCGGCGTGTGCTGTCGTCGTGGTCGGTGGCAGTGACGGCCAGCGGGCGCGGGCCGATCGTTCCGGCCTGGCCGGCCGCGGGTGCCGGCGGCCCGCCGCGATTCGGATCCAAGGCGCTCGATGCACTGGCGGCGCGCCTTGACGATACGCCGGTCGATCAAGCGACGCGCAACGAACTGAAGTGGCTGATCGACATGATGCGGCGCGGGTTGTCGGCGACCGACCTGCATCCGCAGATCACCTCGATGGCCGGACAGGTCCAGCGGATCCTCAATCTGGCCGCGGCGTTTGACGGCGCCGACTGGCTCGACGAAGCGCTGGACAAGCCGGTCGATGAACAGTTGCACAGCGCGGCGCTGCTGCTGAAGGATCCCCGCACGCGCGACGCGGCCGAGACGCGCCTGGATGAACTGGAACGCCTGCAGCGCGTGGCCGAGGTGGTCACCGAGTTGTCCAACCACCAGGACGTGCCGATGGACCCGTTTCGGCGGGCGGTGGGCGTGATCGATCGGCTGTACCGTTCGGACCAGACGGTCGGGCAGGCGATGGCCCTGGCGGACGTGGTCGAGCAACTCGGCCGCACGGTCGTCCAGCGCCGCGCGGCCGCGGCGCCGAAGCTGTCGTTGGACATTCGGCGTGTGCGGCAGGTGCTCGAACGGCGCTACGCCTCGACCGAGTTCCAACTGCTGGACAACCTGCCGCGGTTGCTCGACGATCCGACGGCGGCAACGAGTCCCCAATGGACCGAACCGCTGGCGCAACTGGCGTCGCTGCACGCGCAGGTGAGTCGACTCGATGAGATTCCGCAATGGGTCAGGGCGATGAGCCGATTCAACCCGCGGGCCTCGGCGGGGCTGTACCAGCAGGCGAAGCTGATCGCCGAGGACATGCTCAACCCAGCGACGCACGCCGGGGCTTCGGCGGCGTTGACGGAGATGCATCGTCAGCTTGAGCTGTTCGAACAGTTGCCGCATGAGAATGAGTTGGGCGATCCGCAGGCGCCGATGCGACGGTTCGCGGGCGAGCATCATGAGGTGATCGCGCAACAGATTGTCGTGCTGCGCAGCCAGTGGTCGGCGGCGTGGAGCGCGGGGGCCGACCCGACGCTGGCGGGCAGTCGTTTGCTGCTCGTGCGGCGGTTGCTGGAAACGATGCACGATGCGGGGTCGACCCTGGGTGATGAGCAGACGCTGTCGCATATGAACCGCTGGGCGGCGTGGGAGTTGAACGACGGCGCCATGGGGTTGATCAACGGCGACGCGCCGGCGATGCTGAGGCAGGCGGCACAACTGGCGGCGGACGCGCAATGGGACCGCCTGGCTCGCACGCTCGACGAACTGGACCGGCGGGCGTCGCTGGTGCGGCTGACCGCGGCGATCGATCGGCGCATCGGCCCGGCGGTGGAGGGGCTGCCGGAGGGGCTGGCCGCGGGACTGGGCCAATGCCTGTACGAACCGGGACCCGACGCCTTTGCCGCGGATCAGCGGGCGGACCTGGCGCGGGTGTGCGTTTACCTGACGGTGGCCGAGCATGCCCAGCGTGACGGCGATCGCCAACGGGCGGCGGCGTTTCTCGATCAGGCCGGCGCGATGGGCCGGCGCATCATCCAGGCCCTCGAGGGGGCGGCGACGGTTCCTACCGGCGATGCGGGCAACACCGTGCTGGACGCGATCGATCTGTGAACCGTGCCGGCGGCCGCAGCGGTTATGCTAAGGGGCATGCTCGACCCTGCGACCTGTCAACGACTGATCGTTTATGGCGGAACATTCGACCCGCCCCACCGCGCGCATGTGGCGCTGCCGTTCGCCGCGGCCGAGGCGATCGATGCCGACGGGGTGTTATACGTGCCCAGCGGTCAACCGCCGCACAAGCTCGACACCCAACGCACCGACCCGGCTCATCGCCTGGCCATGTTGCGGCTGGCGCTGGGCGATCGGGAGGATTATGCGATCTGCACCTATGAACTCGATCACGACGGCCCCAGCTATACCTGGCGCACGCTGAAATATCTCCGCGAACAGCTCGGCGAAACGATCGACCTGCGGCTGCTGATTGGCTTGGACATGGCGTTGATCTTTCACGACTGGCGCCGGCCGGAGCGGATCGTTGAGTTGTGCGATCCGCTGGTGCTGTTGCGGCCGCCGCATGACCGAGCGGGATTCCTCGAATCGTTACCGGACGACTGGCGGGCGTTCTGGCGTGAACGCATCGTCGAGGCGCCGGAGATGGACGTGTCCAGCCGTGCGATCCGCGAGGCGATCGCTTCGGGCGATCACACCTTGGCCGAACGCTGGTTGGCGCCGGAGGTGCTGGCGTACATCGACGCACATGATCTTTATGCCCGATAAGCTGAACCGGGGGTTGTCGGAACGAATGCCAACACGCGAAGGACCCGGTTAAATCGCGCGTCGATCGGGCCGATATCACATTTGCAGGTGCACGGAATCGGTCTATCCCCGGCAAGGATGCGCATGGGCATGAATGCCACGCACTGGGCGAATTCTCTGGCGACCCGTATGGCGACGGGCTTGTGCCTCGGCGGGCTGGCGCTGTCGATCGCCTTGGGCGTCGTCACGCATCGCTTCGCCCTGAACTCGCACAGCGCATCAGCGGGACAGAACCTGACGCTGACCGCGTATCACCTGCGTGATGCGGCGGGTCCCCTGCTCGAAGCCGGCGACGACCAGGCAATCAATAACATCCTCAACATCTTCGCGCGCGATCCGCGGATCGAGGGCGTTCAAATCGTCGACGCTGACGACCACACGCGCTCCAGTGATGACTGGCCTGACGATTTACGCGCCGCGCAGACATGGGTGCTCGACGCACAGGCCACGCAATATCACGAACCGCTCGATCTGGATCGTCGCACGGTGATCGTCGTCCCGCTGCAGTCCGGTGCCGAGACGAACCTGCGCCTGGTCATCGACGGCCCATACATGCGGGCCCGGATTCGGCAGGCGGCTATCAGCAGCATGGGCACGACCTGGATTCTTTTGGCGGTGCTCACCCTGTCGGGGCTGGTCCTCATGCGGCGGTGGCTGACCGGGCCCCTGGCGCATCTGGCGCAACTGGCCTCGGAAGACGCGCCGGCCGAGAAATTCGAACAGGCTGCAACCACCTGCGGCGGCGAACTCAAGTCGCTGGCCCAGGCCCTGGGACGCATGCTGCGCCGCATCGATGACGTCACCCGCCAACTCCGCCAGCGCGAAAGGGCCTACGCCCATCTCTACGAATTCGCACCCGCGGCGATGCTCTCGATCGGGCCCGACGGCCGCATCCTCGACGCCAATCAGCGCGCCGCCGACCTGTTCAGCGCCGCCCGCAGCGACGAATTGATCGGCCGGGCCATCCTCGACCATGTGCATCCGCGAGACCGGGCCCTCTTCCGCCAGTCGCTCGATCGGCTCGTGCTCGAAAAGGTCAGCCACTGTGAATTGCAGGTAACGGTCGGCGGCGCGACGCATGACCTGGCCGTGCAGTTCGCAGCGGTCGTCGACAACGCCGGCAGCCTCTCGCAGGTGCGATTGAGCCTGATCGACATCAGCGAATCGCGCCGCCTCATTCGTCAGATCACCGAACAGCGACGCCTGATGGACCTGGTCATCAACCACATGTCCGACGGCATCGTGATCGTCAGCCCGGACCGCCGCATCGTCACCGCCAGCGCGCGGCTGTGCCAGATGCTCAACGTACACCCCGATTCGCTGGTCGAGCATCCCTTCGAGCCGACCGAACTGTTCACCTCGCTCGAACCGATCGATGAGGAAGTGTTCGATCGTCAGTTGCGCCAGGCTCTGCAGCGCACCGACCGGCCCAGCCACGAACAGTTCGAGTGCCGCGGCGGGTCGTATGCGTTCAACGTGATCCCCGTGGTCGACGGACCCAACCAGACCCTGGCGCAGTTGTGGGTCATCGAGGACGTGACCGCCGAGGTGCGCAGCCGCCGGCTGATGGAACAGCAGGACGCCCAGTTGCGCGCCCTGCAGCGCATGGGCACGGCCCTGCACGCGGTCGACAGCGTCGACCAACTGCTTGAACGCGCCTGCGAAGAGCTGGCGGCGGTGATGAATGTCGAAGCGGTCGGCCTGGCGCTGCGTCATCATGACCCGGCGCAGCGCTGTCGCCAGATCATCGACAGCGGCGGCCCGCAGACGCAACTGGCCTCGGGCCAGGCGGTCGCCGAGGCGGTGCAGACGCGGCTGCTGCCCAACATCCTGCCGCAGCGCAGCACCAGCATGTGGCCGGACCTGGCCACGGCCGGCGAGTGGACCGCGCCGTTCCGCGCCGTCGGCTTCGAAAGCCTGGCCGCCGCGGCGCTGTGCACACGTGACCGCACCCAGGGCATCCTCTGGATCGGCCGCAAGGGCGGCCAGCGCATCGAGCGCTACCACCTGTACCTGCTCGAAGCGCTGGCGCCGATGTTATCGACGGCTTTGGAAAACGCCGAGTTGCGCGACCGCATGCGTGACCTGGAGTTGACCGATCCGGTGACGGCCCTGCCCAGCGAGCGACAGTTCCCGATGCTCGGCCGTCGCATCTGCCGCAACCATCTTCGCTGGTCGTTGCTCATGATGGACGTGGACCACTTCCGTCAGGTCAACGAGCGATGGGGTCTGTCATGGGCCAACGACGCCCTGCGCCAGATCGCCGAGGCGTTGCAGGAGTGCTGCCGCCGCACCGACCAGGCCATTCGTTACAGCGAAGACAAGTTCGCCGTGCTGTGCCCTGGCGCGGACGGGGAGATCGCGGCCCAACTGGCCGAACGCATTCGCGCCAAGGTCGAATCGCTGCAGCTCGCCGTCGGTGAGGACAATGATCGCCACACGTTGAACGTGACCGCTTCGTTGGGGGTGGCGTCGGCGCCACGTGACGGCCATGATCCGCAGGTTATGGCTGACGTGGCGCTGGGGCGTGCGCGCCTGGCCAAGGCCCGGGGCCGCAACCGCGTGGTGGCCGGCGGCCCGTCCACGCAAACGCAGGCCGGCTGAAGCCCGACTCCACATTCACCTTACCTGAGTTGTCTGACGTACGCCTCGAATCGTGGTTCGAGCACGTGCAGCGGCCCGAAGGCGTGTACGAATTCGTCCCGTAACTGTTCAGCGCTGCGCACGCCGGGCGCTTTGGCGGCGATCATCGACAGGTAACGCTGCATGCTCTGTCGTTCGTGGCGAAACAGGTACGTGAACAGCGCCCACGACTGATCATACGCCAGCGCGAGCTGCGCCGTGTTGTCGGGCGTCGCTTCGCCGATCGCCACCAGTTCCGCCAATGGGATCAGCCCGTCGCCGTTGACCGCCGCCTGCAGCCCCGCCAGTCGGATCGTGTTGATCGCCAGCGGCCCGTAGGGTTCCAGCGGATCTTCCGCTTCGAAACTCGTGGCCAGGCCTTCGCTGAACCACAGCGGATACAACCGGTCGGCCCGTTGCAGCCGACTGTTGTACGCCAGTTGGTGCACGACTTCATGGGTGGTCTTGGCGGCGTTGCCCAGTTCGGCCGCGGTGGTGTATCGCTTGCGAAACCAGTCGAGCCGCCGCTTGTCCGCTCGATAGTCACGTCGCAGTTGCATAACCAGCGCCTGGTTGCGGCGTTTGATCGCATCCTGAAGCTGCGTGCGCGTGTGTTCGGCTCGCTCGTCCCAAAGGTCCACCTGCCGCTTGAGTTGTTCCAACCGGGGGCCGACGCGGTCGTCGTAGAACACGATGCGGTTGCTGCGCGTCGAGTAGTAACCGGCCGCCCACGCGGCGTCGGCCTGGTCCACCGCCCGGGCATACGCCAGGTAGTCCGCGTGGTCGGCAAACAGGATGCACACCAGCCGCTGCCGCAATGGCTGCGGTTTGAACATCACACGGCGAAACGTCGAGTAAAACAGATTGTGCGTCTTCTCCAGCAGCGCCGCCCGCTGGCGCGCCCATACGTCGTCCGTGTCGTGGAGCACGAGGAAATGATCGGTCGCGATCAGCTCCATGTCGGCAAACTGTCGGGTCAGCTCACGTTCGCGCTCGGGCTCAGGCGGCAGGGCGTGCGTATCGGCCAGGGCGACCCACGACCGGTAGGCCGCGTCGTGATCGGGCGAGCGGTCGAGCACCTCGGCGTAGAGTTGCATCGCCTGGGCGTCCAGGCCGCGGTTCTCCGCCCACGCCGCCAGGGCCATGCGGCCGGGGACATCGCTGTCTTTCAACTGGTGATAGCGTTGGAGATAATCCGCCGCCAGGTTCTGCCCGGAAACCGCCGTCGCGAAAATCAGCATCACGGTCGCCCCCACCACCGCAAGACCGGTCAATCGCATGTGCATGGCGGGACTCCCTTGGCGGGCCGATCCGCCCATGATAGCCACGTCGAATGTGACTCGTCGGGCGTGGGATACTATCCTGAGCATGTTCTGGGGCACGGAGCGACTCATGCGTATGCCAATCCCGCGAATTCTGCTGGCCGGTGTGTTGGGCGGGGTGTTGGTATGCGCGGCCGCCGCCTGCCAGGAGCAGATCGTGCGGGAGGAATACGTGCCCTCGACGGGGATGGGCCCGGACACGCCCTACGCCCATGCCTCGCCCCACCTGCCGCCGCCCCGGGTCGCCACGCAACCCGACCGCCGCGACTTCTTCGACAAGCTCGGGGATTTCATGTTCGGCTGGACCGACGAACGGGACGACCCCGAGCCCGATTCCGCGCCGTCCAACGCCCCGCTGTGGCAGCGGTACGAATAACCGACATCTCACCAGGCTTTGAACAGGCGATGCGACGTGCCGCCCGGGCCGATCTTCACCTGGATCCGCTTGCCGCAGCGCGGGCAATGGCCGACGTATGCCGTGCCCGCCCGGTTGCGGTACACCCGGCTGTACGTCTGGCAACATTCCCACATCACGCTCAGCCAGGGTCGGCTTTCGCGCCGCGACGCAGCGCCGTCGGACGAACCGGCTGCGCCGCTGTTGCCGATGTCCACGATGTAATCCGGGCCGTTCATCACCAAACTCTATCGGCAAGTTCGCGGCTGATCGTTCAGAGACATATGATGAATCCGTGATCGAGCTTCAGGCAAAGCGTGTGGTCATCATGGGGCTCGGCCGCTTCGGCGGCGGTGTGGGCGTGACCCGTTACTGTGCGAAGCGGGGCGCCAAAGTGCTCGTGACCGATCTGCTCGATGTGAACGAGCTGAAGCCGAGCCTGGCCGAACTCGAGGGGCTGGATGTCGAACATCGGCTGGGCCGCCATGAGCGGGCGGATTTCGCCGCGGCCGACGTAGTCGTGGTCAATCCCGCGGTCGATCGCCGCAATAACGAGTACCTCAAAATCGCCCGGGACCACGGCGCGAAACTGACCAGCGAGATCGCCCTGTTCATCGACGCCGCCTGCACCGGACCCTTACGCAAGCGAACCATCGGCGTCACCGGCAGCACCGGCAAAAGCACCACCGTTTCCATGATCGGCCACGCCCTCGCCGAACAGCTCGGACCCGATCGCGTTCACGTCGGCGGCAACATCGGCGGGTCCCTGCTCACCCAACTCGACGCGATCAACGACCACGACTGGCTCGTGCTCGAACTGTCCAGCTTCATGCTCGAAGACCTGGCCGACTGGTCCCCGCACATCGCCGTCGTCACCAACATCACCGACAACCACCTCGATCGGCACGGCGGGTTCGATGCCTACGTCAAGGCCAAGCAGACCCTCGTGCGACACCAGGTCCACGATGACCGCGCCGTGCTCGGGCCGAACGTGCATACCTGGCGCTTCGTCACGCCGGCGGTGGCGGTGTGTGAGGACGAGCCGCTCAAGGTGGCGTTGACCGTGCCGGGTGAGCACAACCGCATGAACGCGACGCTGGCGGTGGCGGCATGCGAAGCCGCGGGCTACGACCGCCAGCGCTGCGTCGATGCGCTGAAATCCTTCCGGGGGTTATCGCATCGTTTGCAGCAGGTGGCCGAGCACGACGGCGTGCGCTACGTCGACGATTCCAAGAGCACGACGCCCGACTCGGCGATGCTGGCGGTGGATGCGTACGAGCCGGGCACGGTGCGCATCATCCTTGGCGGATACAACAAGAAGGCCGACCTCAAACCGCTCGCCGCCCACGCCGTCGATCGCGCGGCCGGCATCTACTGCATCGGCGCGACTGGCGAAACGATCGCCGACGCCGCCGAAACCTACGCCCAAAGCGTGTCACGCGAATGCCCGGTCTACCGCTGCGGGGACCTCGACACGGCCGTGCCGACCGCCATCGCCCATGCCGTCGACGGCGAGATCGTGCTGCTGAGCCCCGGCTGCGCAAGCTGGGACCAGTTCGACAACTTCATCACCCGCGGTAAGCGGTTCGCCAGGCTCGTCGCGAAGTACACTGCCTGATCCCATCGACAAGCGTCACCACACCCAGACCCATCGCGCCGCTGACCAACAGCCACGCCCAGGCAAAGGACTCACCCGGCTCGTCGGCACGCGAAACCCCGGCAAAAAGCCAATCTACCCGTCCGTCCTCCAGGTGAATCGTCACATCCTTTGGCGAACGGCTCGCTGCCTGCAAGTACCACCTTCCGCCCGAGAGCCACGACCCAGGCTCGGCGACTTCCGCCGCTTGCCCGCCGGGTATCCCGGGGTCGATGTAGACCGTGCCCTCCAACTCGATGGTCTGCTTGGTTGACGTGTGTCCCGTCACTTCAAGAACAATCGGCAGCTCGTGCTCGACACACAGCGACGCCCACGCCTTGCGCACCGCCTTAGTCAACCGATCGCTCGGATTCCCCACCGCGGGCCATGCCGCGGCGTTGTACATGACCACGACCGGCTCGCCTTTTCGCATAGCCAACTGCTCACCCAGCCACTGCCTTTGTTCGCCATGCACCTGGTTCGCATCACGCGCGCCGAGCACGAGCAACGTCAGCCCCCCCACCTCCTGAACGCGACACGGCAAGGCGTCGGGCTCGAACTCGAATGCCGCGGACAGATCCATCCGGGTCGACGTGTTGCCGTCGACGATGGTCAACTCGGCACGCGCAACGGTTGCACAAACCAACGCCAATGTCAGAGCGATCTTCCAGCGCATGGACGCATCATACCCGCATGGCGCGGTTCGCTTAAGCGGGCCGCTTCGATGACTCCTCGATCACCTCGGGTTCAACGACCTCGTTGCCGGGCGCGAAGGTGAAGGTCTTGCCTTCAAGGCCGACATGAATCGTCTGGTCCGGGGTGAACTCGCCGGCCAGCAGTTTCGCCGCGAGAGGGTTCTCGATGCGCTGCTGGATGACCCGCTTGAGCGGCCGGGCGCCGAAGGTCGGGTCGTAACCCTGTTCGGCAAGCTGGTCCTTGGCCGCGTCGGACAGCGCCAGCGCCAGGCGCCGGTCGGCCAGGCGGCGCTGCAACTGCTCCAGTTGAATGTCGACGATCGACCGCAACTGCTCGCGGGTGAGCTGGTGGAAGATGATCGTCTCGTCGATGCGGTTGAGCAGTTCGGGGCGGAAGCGTCCCTTGAGTTCGCTGCGCACGCGGGCTTCGATCTCGTAATCCTCGGCCCCCTGGCCGGCGAGCTCCTGGATCGCCTGCGACCCGATGTTGCTGGTCATCACGACGATGGTGTTCTTGAAGTCGACGGTGC
Source organism: uncultured Planctomycetaceae bacterium (assembly GCA_964473545.1). GTDB lineage: Bacteria > Planctomycetota > Phycisphaerae > Phycisphaerales > Zrk34 > CAYWKS01. Next base: position 9,993 of record CAYYPN010000002.1, on the reverse strand, counting down.
GGCCGTGCCCGTCGGTCAGTCGGCCGTCGTCGAGCACCTGCAGCAGGATGTTGAACACGTCCGGGTGGGCCTTTTCGATCTCATCGAACAAAATCACGCAGTAGGGCCGACGGCGCACGGCCTCGGTGAGCCGGCCGCCTTCTTCGTACCCGACGTACCCGGGCGGGGCACCGATGAGTCGCGCGACCGAGTGCTGCTCCATGAACTCGCTCATGTCCAGGCGGACCATCGCTTCCTCGGTGTCGAAGAGGAACGCGGCGAGCGTGCGACAAAGCTCGGTCTTGCCCACGCCGGTCGGCCCGAGAAACAGGAACGACCCGATCGGCCGCTGGGGGTCGCCCAGCCCGGCACGACTGCGGCGCACGGCGTCGCTGACCGCGCGCACCGCGTCGTCCTGGCCCACCACACGCCGGGCCAGTTCGTCCTCCATGCGGATGAGCTTCTGCTTCTCCGTTTCCAGCAGCTTGCTCACCGGGATCCCGGTCCACTTGGCCACCACCTCGGCCACGTGGTCGGCGGTGACTTCTTCGCTGACCATCGCGTCGGCGGTGGCCTGTTCATCCAGTTTCGCCTCGGCTTCGGTCAACTGCTGGCTCAACTCGCGCAGGTCGCCGTACTGAATCCGGGCGGCCTGCTCCCAGTTGCCCGCGCGTTGAGCCTGTTCAAGCTCGACCTGTTTGGCGTCGATCCGCTCCTTCAGTTCACGGGTGCGGTCGAGCAGACCCTTTTCCGATTCCCAACGACCGGTCAGTTCGCTGTTGCGTTCATTGAGTTCGGCCAGTTCCTGTTCGACGGCTTCGAGCCGCTGAGCGGAGGCTTCGTCGTCTTCCATGCGCAGGGCTTCGCGCTCGACTTCAAGCTGCATGATGCGACGGCGAAGCTCGTCCAACTCCGCGGGCATCGACTCGTTTTCGATCCGCAAACGACTGGCCGCCTCGTCAACGAGGTCGATGGCCTTGTCGGGCATGTTGCGGTCGGTGATGTAGCGGGCGCCCAAGCGCGCCGCGGCAACGAGCGCGCCGTCCTGGATGCGCACGCCGTGGTGGGCATCGTACCGCGGCTTCAGGCCACGCAGGATCGCGATCGTATCTTCGATGTTCGGCTCGGCGACATAGACCTGCTGGAACCGCCGCTCGAGTGCGGCGTCCTTCTCGATGTGCTGGCGGTATTCGTCGAGCGTGGTCGCGCCGATGCACCGCAACTCGCCGCGCGCCAGCATCGGCTTGAGCAGGTTGCCCGCGTCGGGGGAGCCTTCGGTCTTGCCCAGCCCGACCACGGTGTGAAGTTCATCAATGAAGAGAATGATGTTGCCATCCGCCGCTTTGACTTCGCGCAGCACAGCCTTGAGGCGTTCTTCGAACTCACCGCGATACTTGGCCCCGGCGATCAGCGCGCCCATGTCCAGCGCGATGAGGCGTCGGTCTTTCAGCCCGGCCGGTACGTCGCCGTTAGCGATGCGCAACGCCATGCCTTCGACGATGGCGGTTTTGCCCACGCCGGCTTCGCCGATGAGGACGGGGTTGTTTTTGGTGCGGCGGCTGAGGACCTGCATGCAGCGGCGAATCTCTTCGTCGCGCCCGATGACCGGGTCGATGCGGCCCTGCCGGGCGAGTTCCACCAGGTCGCTGCCGTATTTTTCGAGGGCTTCGTAGTGTTCTTCGGAGTCGGGGCTGGTGACGTGCTGGCCCTTGCGCATCTGCTGCATGGCGTCGAGCAGGTGCTTGCGGTCGACGCCGTTGACGCTCAACACCTCGCGGGCGTCGCCCTTGACCTCGGCCAGGGCGAGCAGCAGATGCTCGGTGGAGACGTACTGGTCCTTGAGGTCGGCCGCTTGTTTCTGTGCCCGGCCGAGGATCTCGCCGAGGTCGCGGGCCATGGTGACGCTGCCGGCGCCGCTGACGGTCGGCTGGCGGCCGAGCTCGGAGGTCACGATTGACCCGATGCGCGCGGCGTCGGCCCCGACACGCTGCATCAGTGACGCGGTGACGCCCTGTTCGTCCTCAAGCATAGCCGCGAGCAGGTGCAGCCCGGCGACCTGCCCGTGCCCGGCGGCCTGGGCCTTGGCCTGGGCCTCGGCGAGGGCCTGCTGGGCCTTGGTTGTGAATTTGTCCATGGTCATAACGGTGTCCTTTCACCCAACCACAGCGAAACCCGCGCCCCCGGAAGGCTTGGGCGTGAATCACATAAATAACTTATATATAATAACCTATACCAATAAACGCCGATCGCGCATCATCGCCGAGGCTGCCGTATTGGCAGTTTAGCTGGTGGCGACGGCCTGTACAACCCATTCGACAGCGGCGTGACCGATTTCGACACCTCATCGCTTCCAACCCCCTGCACGATTACCTGGCCCCGGACAATGAATGGTTCGGTCCCAACCGCGGGTTTGCCGGCGTGAGCATGGGCGAGATCGCCTTCTCCGTGGTGCCCGAGCCGACTGCCGCCGCACTGCTGGGCCTTGGCGGCATGGCGCTGCTGCGGCGACGCCGGCGCTGAATCCAAGTTGCACGCTCAGACTGAATCGGGTTGATCGACGGACGCCCGGGCGTCGGTCACGCGCGCCTTGGCGTGCTGGCGGGATTCGATCTCACGGATGACCTTGATGACCAGCCAGGTCGCCACCGCGGTAAGGGGCCAGGTCGCGGCGGCGACCCAGACCGAGGCGGTGACGACGGCGTCGCGGTCGGACGTGGCCATTTGCAGTTCGATCTGGTCGGTGAAGTTCATCACCAGCCACGCCGCCCACCACCAGCCGAAGATCGACGGCAGGGGCAGGTCATGCCAATCACGCGCTGCCGCGTCGGGATCGCTGGCCCGGGCGATCTCGGTGATCGCCATGTAGGGTTTGAACAGGTTGGCGATCGGGATGAACCACCACCCGACGGTCCAGCCGGGCGAGTGCTTCATATCCTCGACCCCCAGGGCCCGGGCGTTGCGGTTGGCCCGGTACGCCCATTTGCAGAACACGACCACCGTCGTGACGAACACCGCCAGGAATCCCAACGACAGGATGACCGCCAGGCCAAGCAGCGCCGCCTCCCCGCCGGTCGGCTCGGCGTCCATCCGGTTCCATTGCGGATACAGCAACGAGCCGGCCACATCCAAGGCGCTCATCACCGCCTCCATGATCAGCGCCAGTATCAGCAGCATCACCAGCAGCCGAACGCGGCCCGACTGGTCGACGAACCGCCGATCCAGCGGCAACCGCGGCGGGGTCGACCGCGGCGCCTCGTAAGGCGAGGCCGCGTGGCCCATCAGCTCGGACACGCTCGACGCGGGGAGCCAGTCGGCCATGCCCTCCCGCCAGACCAGGTCGGTCGGCTGCAGTTGTCCCTGGCCGGCCAGTTCACGCATCTGTTCGCGCGTCATCGGCCCGACGGGCTGGTTGTTGCGAAGATAAAACCACACGCGTTCTTCCATGGCGGCATCCCCAAACCAGGTCTTTCGGATGGTATCCGATCGGGCGATGATGCGTCGCGCAGGAAAAAGCCCGCCGGGGCAGCGGCGGGCTGGATCGGTCATGCAATGACGCAGGCTGCTTACCGGGCAACCTCGGGTACGGCCGGGAAGTCCAGCGCCGTGTCGTTCACGTGGTTGAAGATGTTGGTGTAGTAGTTGACGGCGATGTGGGCGCATGTCTCGGCGATGGCGGCATCGTCATAGCCGGCGTCGCGCATGGCCTGCACGTCGGCATCTTCCACGAAACCCTTCGTATCGATGATGCGTCGGGTGAAGTCGGCCAGGACCCGGTGCTTGTCGTCGGTCGGCTGGCCTCGGCGGATGTTGACCGCCTCTTCGGCGCTGAGACCGGCCACCTTGGCCGCGCCGGTGTGGGCCGCGGCGCAGTACTCGCAGCCGTTGACCTCGGCGGTCACCAGCGCGATGACTTCGGCCTCGGCCTTGTCCAGCACACCGCCGGCCAGGGCGCCCTTGGCCTGGAGGTAGACCCCGAGCGCCGCCGGTGAATTGCCCATCCCCTTGAGGATGTTGGGCACCTTGCCCATGCTCTTTTTAACCTGCTCGTACATCCGGGCGGTTTTGTCCTGGGCCTGATCCGGTTCGATCGTCTTGAGGCGCGGCATAGCGGCAACTCCTTTCGTGGGGGTTGAAAGCGGGGCTACGTAACCGGGTGCGTGGTCATGTGAAGCCTTGCGGCCTCAACCCAGTCGTTCTGTGGAGTTGGAGTCGCCGACCTGCTGTTCGGTTACAGCGGCATTGAAATCCGCCGGGTCAGCCGGCAGCCGCATGCTGGCGTAGGTCGGGGCATACGGGTTGGCCGAGGCGGCGCGCACGGGCTGGCCATCGAAGTGGATGGGCACGTCGGTCTGGGCGCCGACGAGCGAGCGGATGCGATCGAGGCGGTGGTGGGCCTCGGTCAGGGGCATGCGCGGCAGTTGCGATTCGTAGACGCTGGAGAAGCTGAACGAATCGCCCTCGGCCGAGCGGGTCGGCTGCACCGGCTGTGCCGCGGGGGTGCGCTGCGTGGGCGTAACAGGGTCCACGCTCTGGGGGCGCGCCAGACGCAGCATGGGATGGGTATGCACCGGCGAGACGTTCATGTGCTCGATTCCGTTCTCTTCCGGGTTTCAAGTGTAAGCCCAACTCGATGCGCCGTGCAACGACCAAATGGGTTACATCTTTTGGGGCCGATAAAGGCGAAGAAGCAAGCGTATGCCGGCCGCTGCCGCACACTTCACCCCAGCACCTGCGTCGATTTGGGGAACGACCCCAGCACGGTCAGGTGCAGGCAATGCTGTCGCGCTTCGTCCAGCGCTTCTTTCACCGCCGGCTCGTCGATGTGACCTTCGCAATCGATGAAGAAGTAGTACTCCCAGTTGACGCGCTGGCTGGGACGTTTGTCGATGTGGGTCAGGTTGATGCCGTGGCGCCGGAACACGTCGAGCACGTCGGCCAGTGCGCCGGGCTTGTGGGCGGTGGTGAACATCAACGCGGTTTTGTCCGAGCCGGTGGGCTGGGTGTCGATCTTGCTGATGACGAAGAAACGCGTGACGTTCTGCGGGTTGTCTTCGATGTTTTCGAATCGGATGGGCAGTTCGTAAATTTCCGCGGCGAGGCTGGACCCGATCGCCGCGGCGTCGCGCTCGGTGGTGACGCGTTCGGCGGCCTTGGCGCTAGACACCGCGGTGGCCCGCTCGGCGTCACGCAGGTGCGCGCCCAGCCACTTGCGGCACTGCTCGAATACCTCCGGCCGCGAGTACACCCGCTTGATCGCATCCGGCTCGGCGTGGCTCATCAGGTGATGATGGATCGCGATGCACACCTCGGCACAGACCCGCACGCCGGACTGCACGAAGCTGTCGAGCGTGTCGTGGATGCCCCCGCCGATGGAATTTTCGATGGGGACCAGGCCGACCTGGCAACTGCCGCGGTCGACCTGTTCGAACACGTGGCCGATGTCGTCGGCCGGCTGGTAGGCGACGCTCGACCCGAAGTGGGCGCGGGCGGCGAGGTGGCTGAACGACCCGGCCGGGCCGAGGTAGCTGATCTGCAGCGGATGCTCGAGGGCGATCGAAGCGCTGATGATCTCGCGATAGATCGCCTCGACGGCGCGCCCGCTCAGCGGGCCGTGGTTCAGGCTGTGCACCCGTTCCATGACCTTGCGTTCGCGATGCGGCACGTAGATCGGCGCGCCGTCGGCGCTTTTGATCTTGCCGATTTCCACGGCCAGCTTCGCTCGCTGATTCAACAGGTCGACCAGTTGGGCGTCGAGTCGGCAGATCCGTTCGCGGTACGGCTCGAGGGGGTCGGTTTGTGCGTCAGGTTGTGGCATAATCAGCTAAACAGGTGCGGTCGATCGGCGCGATCGGCCGATAGGAACCAGTGGCCGCCATTGTAAGCAGCCGTTCTCCGCCCGCCAATCAAGCCCGACCCGCCGCGAGGAGTCTCGCCCGACATGCCCATCAGCCAGCCACTTCAGGACTCGCTCGAACAGATCAGCCAGCAGGCCCCGCTGTGGCTGGATGTGATCGTGGGGTTCGCCGGACTGTGGGGCGTGTTTCTGCTGCTGTTCGGTCGGCGTCTGGTCAAGCCGTCGCTGGCCATGACCGGTTTGCTCATCGGGGCGCTGGCCGCGGGACTGATCGGGCGGCAGTTCGTCACGGGCAACCAGGTGCTGATCTTCGTCATTGGCGGCGGGGTCGTCGGCATGCTCGTGGCGTGGGTGATGTATCGCTTCTGGATGGCGGTAATCCTTGCGGCGATGCTGGCCCTGGCCGTGCCGTGGGGTGTGCTGGCGTGGCACGGCGCGCCGCCCTCGCCGATCGAACAACGCGTCAACCAGGTCAAGGACCCCAATTTCGCCCGCAACCTCGTCGATGCCAACGCCATCGCCGACCGTTTCAGCATCGAGGTCGATGACAACGGCGGCCCCCGCATCGTCGAAGGTTCCGACGAAGGCGAACAAGGCGACAACCTGCTCGATCGCGCCGGCCAGGCCGCGAGTGACCTGGGGTCAGAACTGATCGACTGGTGGAATCATGAAGTCAGCTCCACCGTGCGATGGACGGCGATGACCGCGGCGGCGATCGTGCTCATCGCCGGGTTCGTCGTCGGGCTGATCATGCCCGAGCTGGCCGCGTCGCTGGCCACGTCCCTGGTCGGCACGGCGTTTGTCGTGGTCGCGTTGTCGCGCCTCGGCGGGCAGTATGTCCCGGTCGTCGAGCGGTGGCTGCCCGAGGGCCCGCGCGGGTTGCTTCTGGTCATGGCCGCGATCACCGCCGTCGGCACGCTGCTGCAATGGACCGTCCTCCGCCCGCGCCGCGACTGAGCCCACATTATCGGGCCTGTTTCAACCTGTGGACGGACGCGACCGTTCACGCCGATAACAGCGATGCCAAGTCGAGGGGCGAATCGTTGCCTGACCCGTGGCACGCCGCGCCCACGTCGGCAGGCCCATCCCTGGAGGCGTCGTCATGCTCTGGTTACTCGCACAATCCAACACCCCCCCTGCCACCGACGAGAACACCGTCGCCGTCGTCCCGCGCCTGTTCGAGCGCATCGACGCCCTGGCCCATCCCGACCAGCTCGTGCCCCTGCTCGAACAGGTCGGCTGGGTCGTCGCGTCGATCTTCATCGTGGTCGGCGTGCTCTGCCTGCTGCAGGGCTACAAGCTCTACAAGTGGGTGGTCATCCTCGCGGCGCTGGTCGTCGGCGTGGCCGTGGGGTATCGGCTGGGTCAACACATTCAAGCCGAGGCCATCGCCGCCGGTTGTGTGGGCGTGCTGCTGGCGGTCGTGGCGTGGCCGGCGATGAAGTACGCCGTCGCGGTGTGCGGCGGGTTGGCCGGGGCGTTCCTCGGCGCCAACGCCTGGACCGCGTTCGCCCATCACCTGGCCGCCAACGGCAACGCCAGCCTCCCCGCCGATGAATACTGGGCCGGGGCATTGATCGGGCTGGTGCTGTTCGGCCTGCTCAGCTTCATCCTCTTTGAACTGTCGGTCGTCGTGTTCACGTCGGTCAGCGGCGCGCTGCTGGCGATGATGGGCATCGTCGCCCTGCTGTTGCAGGTGCCGGCCTGGCGCACCTCGATCGGCGGCGCGATCGAAGCCAACCCCCTGGTCATGCCGCTGCTGGTCGTTGTGCCCGCCGCGGTGGGCCTGGTCCTGCAATACCAGTTCGGCGGGCTCCGCAAACAGGAAGCCCCCCAATAACCCAGGTCAGTCAGCGAATCGGGCGGCTGGTGTAGAGAGTCACGCAAGTCCGATTCCGATCACACGCAGAACCCGCGCGTTGGAAACACCGCGCGGGTTCGTTTCATAGCCGCTTGCGGCCTGGCATCAGTGAGGGAGTTCGGCGATCCGGGTCGCCGTGGCGTGCGGCAGGGCGCCGGCTTCGTGGCTGGCCCGCATCAGCCAGTTGGACCCGAGGCTGAGCGCGATCACCAGCACCGCGGCCAGCATCGCCGCGGCCGTGCGCCACGGCAACGACGCCCGCTCGGCGGTTTCGGTTCCTTCACTGACGAAGCACGCCCCGATGATCCGCAGGTAATACACCGCCGCGATCGCCGATGCGATCACCAGCAGCACCACCAGCCAGACCATGCGCGGGTCGCTCATCCCGCCGTCCGTGCCCGCGCCCAGCGCCGCGCCGATCAGCGACAGCTTGCCCCAGAACCCGACGATCGGCGGCAGCCCGGCCAGCGCGAATACGCTGATCGCCATCACCGCCGCCAGGCCCGGGTGACGTTTGGCCAGACCGTGCAGGTCGTCGTACGTCTGCGCTTCCTCGCCCTGGCGTTTGAGCACGCCGAGCACGGCGAAGGCGCCGAGGTTCATCACGCCGTAGATGACCAGGTAGAAGAGCACCGCGGCGATCCCGTTGCGGATCGGGGCTTCGCTCACACCGATGCCCGGCCCGGCGATCACGCCGACGAGCATGTAACCCGAGTGCGCGATCGAGCTGTATGCAAGGACACGTTTGACGTTGTTCTGGCGCAGGGCGAGCGTGTTGCCGAGGAACATCGTCGCCACCGCCATCACCCACAACAGCCAGAACAACCCGTCGCCGAAGTCGACCACGTCGGGCGTGGCATCGAGCGGCCAGCCGACCAGGGCGATCAGCGCCATCAGCGCGACGAACCCGGCGGTCTTGGGCACGAAGGCGAGGAACGCCGTCACCGGCGTGGCCGCGCCCTGGTACACGTCGGCCGCGTAAGCGTGCATGGGCGCCGCGGCGATCTTGAACGCCACACCCACGACCGCCAGCAGCAACCCGACCATGCCCAGCGTGTTAATCCCGTCCTCGGCGAACACGCGGCTGATACCGACCAGGTGATCCCCACCCAGCGGCGTGAACATCGTCGTCCCCGTCGCCCCGTAAAGCAGCGCGAAGCCGTAGAGGAACAGCGCCGCGGCGAACGCGCCGAGAAAGAAGTACTTCACCCCCGCCTCGGGACTGTGGCGATGCTCGCGGCTGGTCGCCACCATCACGTACGTCGGCAGACTCGTCAGCTCCAACGCGAGGAACAGCCAGATCAGATCGTCGGCCGTGGCGCAAAGCATCGCCCCGACCAGCGACAACAGGAAGAAGCCATAGAACTCGCCGCGCGCCACGTTGCCGGGATCGAACCCTTCGGGTCCGGCGGCGGCGTGCAGGTCATCCGCATGCGCCTCGTCGGGCGTCTCGGCCGCCATGAGCAGCAGCAGCAAGCCGATCCCCACGACGGCCAGGCGAACGTACAGCGCCAGCGACGTCGTTTCGGGCAGGCCGAGTTGTTCGTGGAAGATCAGCGCCACGCCGGCGACGACGAGCCCGGCGGCGCTCAAGCCCAACGTCCCCTTGCGGATCGCGCGGTTGGGCGACAGGCCGACGATCATCACCACGAACGCCGTGGCGATCATGATGATCTCGGGGGCCAGCATCATGGCTTTGTCGGCCATGTTCATGGGGCCACCTCCGCTCGCGCTTCGGCGGAATGTTCAACGACAAATGGCAAAGGTTCACCTTGCGTGGTTTCGACGATCGCCGATCGTGCGCCGGCGGTAAGCTGGTCGATCGGTGCTTCCAGCGATCGCAGCACGGGCGTGGGGAACAGGCCCAGCAGGACACAGCCGACGGCCAGCGGGGCGAGCACGACGATCTCGCGTGCGGTCAGATCCTTGACCCGGCCCGCGTACTGGGCCGGCTCCTTGACCGGGCCCATGATGATCTTGCCGACCATGTAAAGCAGGTAGATCGCCGCGAGGATCAGCCCGATTGCCGCCGCCGCCGCGTACCACGGACCCAGCAGGTCCGTCGCGGTGTACGCGCCGAGCAACGTCAGGAACTCGCCGACGAATCCGTTCAGGCCCGGCAGCCCGACGCTGGCCAACACGAAGAAGACCATGAACGTGGACCAGACGGGCAGCTTCCTGCCCAGGCCGGACATCTGGCGCATGTCGCGGGTGTGGTAGCGTTCGTAGATCATGCCCACGCAGAGGAACAGCGCCCCGGTCGACAGGCCGTGGTTGATCATGTAGATCACCGACCCGC
>CAYYPN010000001.1:0-53871 GCA_964473545.1 uncultured Planctomycetaceae bacterium | reverse complement strand
GGCTGGGCGGGGGCGCGGCGGGAGAGGAGGGTGACGGAGTGGCCGAGGTCGTGGAGGTGTCGCGCAAGGGAGCGGCCAACGAACCCGGCCCCCCCGGCAATGACGATCGACCCGCCCGGCATGGGGACACGATAGCGGCCGCGCGGCCGTGGCGCTCGGCTCAACACTCGTTGGAGCGTCGGCTCACCAGCGGTCGGTCGGCCCGATCGACGGCCACGCGGCGTCGTCGCTGAAGGCGGCGAGGGTGTCCCAGGTGATGAGGTCGCACGCGGCGAGCAGGCCGGCGAAGGCGGCGACGATAAGCACGAGCTGGAGCCGCGTCACCTCGCCGGGGCCGGTGAAGCGGTAGAGCCGCGGCAGCGGGGCGCGGGCGGGCATGTGCGCGAGGCGGGCGTCCATCGGGCCGCCGTCGGCGATGCCGATCGTCGCGAAGGCGAGGTTGAGCGGCAGGCGCGGGGCGACGCCGAGGAACGAGGCGAGCAGGCGGACGTAGCGCTCGCGCTGCGGCACGTGCTGGAGGACCATCTGGTCGCACGCCTGCTCGCGGAGGGCGCGCATCCACCGGGCGGCGCCCCAGTAGACCGGGTTCCACCACAGGAGGACGCCGAGGAGCTGGGTGAGCAGCTCGGTGAGGTGATCGCGGCGCCTGATGTGGGCGAGCTCGTGCACGGCGATGGCCCGCTGCTCGATGGGGTTCAGCCACGCGAAACCCTCGTGGAGGACGACGCCGGGCCGGAGGACGCCCGTGGAGAACGGAGACGCGCAGCGGGGCGACACGACGACGTGCACGCGGCGGCGGAGGCCCATCGCGGTCCGGGCCTGGTGGAAGAGGCGCCAGGTGTCGGCGTCGGGCAGGCGCCCGGCGCGCATGACGCGGCGGGTGGCGAGCCAGCCGAACGTGAGGCGGGCGGCGAGGGCCAGGCTGCCGGCCAGCACGACGCCCAGCCAGGCGTGGGCGTACCACCACTCATAGTTCAGGAAGGCGAGGGCGCCCGAGCCGTGGGCGAGCAGGCGGAACGCCCAGCTCAGGACGAGGGCGCCGAGGACGCACGACACGGCGGCGACGGCGACGAAGTGCTTGTCGGCGGCGCTGTCGCGCGGCGACCGGCGGATGGCGAGGTTGGCGCCCCAGAGCACGTAGGCCGAGACGGCGGTCCAGGCGAGCGTGGGGAGGAGCACCTCGAGTGGGCCGCCCGGGATGACGCCGGCGGTGTCGGTCATGGTGGGTCGCCCTTTTTCCTGTGTCGGAGGTGGGGAATCGCCCCGTCGTGCGGCGGGGGTCTGCCATCATCTTGGCGCGGGCGCCGGCGGCGTCAAGAGCGAACCCCCGGAAGGGGGCCTCAGCGCCTGCGGCAGGGGTGTGGCGTGATGCGTCAGGCGACGGCGGGGGCGGCCTGGTCCTCGGGGAGGGTGACGAGGCCCTTGGACTCGATCTCGACGCCGGCGACGATCTCGTTGAAGCCGAGGACGGCGACGTTGGGGATGAAGGGCTCGAGCATCTGCCGCATCTGGGCGCGCACCTGGGGGGAGGCGAGGACGACGGGCGGGTGGCCGCCGTGGACGACGGGCCCGAGCGCGTGTGAGACGCGGCTGGCGAGTCCCTGGGCGACGGAGGAGGGGATGGAGAGGGTGGTGGAGGCGCCGTCTCGATCGATGAAGCCGCCGACGAAGTCCTCGAAGGCGGGGTCGAGGGTGACGCAGACGATGCGGTGTCGCGCGTGGGGGGAGGAGGCGGACTCGGGATCGATGGGGGTGGCGTGGATCTGGCAGATGGACCTGCGGAGGGCGTTGCGGGCGTACTCGACGAGGACGTCGGCGTCCTTGGTCTTGGTCCCCCAGTCGGCGAGGGTCTCGAGGATGGTCTCGAGGTCTCGGATGGGGACGCGCTCGCGGAGGAGGGCCTGCATGACCTTCTGGAGGTCGGCGGGTGAGACGACGTCGGGGACGGTCTCCTCGACGAGCTTGGGGGCGCGGCGTTTGAGCTGCTCGAGGAGGTTGTTGACCTCCTCTCGTGTGAGGAGCTCGTCGCCGTGGTTCTTGACGATCTCGGCGAGGTGGGTGGTGAGGACGGAGGTGGGGTCGACGACGGTGTAGTTCATGGTCTCGGCGCGCTGCTTGAGTGAGGGGGCGATCCACCAGGCGTCGAGGCCGAAGGCGGGCTCGACGGTCTTCTCGCCCTGGATGGGTCCGGAGGCGATGCCGGAGTCCATGGCGAGGAGCATGCCGGGGTGGGTCTGTCCCTCGGCGACGGCGGCGCCGCGGATGCGGACGCGGTACTGGTTGGGGGAGAGGGTCATGTTGTCGCGGATGCGGACGGGCGGCATGACGAGGCCGATCTCGGCGGCGAGCTGGCGCCGGATGGCGGAGATGCGGTCGAGGAGGTCGCCGCCCTGGTTGGTGTCGACGAGGGAGACGAGGCCGTAGCCGACCTCGAGCTCGAGGGTGTCGACCTTGAGGAGGTCCTCGACGGCGGGGCCCTCGGGCTCGCCGGCGGCGGCGGCCTCCTGCCGGTGGGCCTCGGCGGCCTCGCGCTCGGCCTCGCGCGTGCCGCGGATGGAGAAGAAGGCGATGGCGAAGAGGATCACGGCGAGGGTGAACAGGGGCGCGGCGGGGAGCGGGGTGAGGCCGAGGAGGGCGACGAAGGCGGCGGTGATGAGCAGGGCGGCGGGTCGGGAGGTGAGCTGGCCGGTGAAGTCCTCGCCGAGCGAGCCGCGCGCGGAGGAGCGGGTGACGATGAGGGCGGCGGCGATGGCGATGACGAAGGAGGGGATCTGGGAGGCGATGCCGTCGCCGATGGTGAGGATGGTGAAGGCCCGGGCGGTCTCGGCGGCGGACCAGCCCTTGTCGAGGGCGCCGATGGCGAAGCCGCCGATGATGTTGACGATGGTGATGATGATGCCGGCGATGGCGTCGCCGCGGACGAACTTGGAGGCGCCGTCCATGGCGCCGAAGAAGTCGGCCTCGCGGGCGATGTCGTCGCGTCGCTGGCGAGCCTCGGCCTCGTCGATGACGCCGGCGTTGAGGTCGGCGTCGATGGCCATCTGCTTGCCGGGCATGGCGTCGAGGGTGAAGCGGGCGGCGACTTCGCTGATGCGTGTCGAACCCTTGGTAATCACCACGAATTGCACGATGATCAGGATGCAGAAGATGATCAGTCCGACGATCACGTTGCCGGACGTGACGAAGTGGCTGAAGGCCTCGATGACCTCGCCGGCCACCCCGGTCACCGCGTCGGGGCTCGCCGCGTCGGCCGAGAGGATCAGGCGCGTCGAAGCAACGTTGAGCACGAGTCGAAACAGCGTCGTCGCCAGCAACAACGAGGGAAACACCGAGAAATCCAGCGGGCTCTGGATGAACACCGTGGTGAGCAGGATAACCGCACCCAGCGCGATGTTGGCCGCGATGAGCAGGTCCATCATGATCGGTGGCAAGGGGACGATGATCACGCCGAGCAGCGCGATCAACGCCACCGGCACCGCCAGCGACGTGTACTTGCTGGCGATCTGCATCCAGCGAGGTGATTGGGGTTGTGCGGCCAGTTCGGCCAAGGGTCAATCTCCGTAGGTCGGGTCAGCCGGCCACCGCGCGGCGACCGGTGTCATCGCGTCGCAGTCGATACACGTAAGCGAGAATCTCGGCGACCGCCGCGTAAAACTTCGCGGGAATCTCCTGGTTGATATCCACATGTCGGTACAACGCCCGGGCCAAGGGGGGTCGCTCGACGATCGGCACGTCGTGCGCCGCGGCCAGTTGGCGGATCCGCAGGGCCAGGTAATCCGCACCTTTTGCCACGACTTTCGGCGCCGCCATTGAATCGTCATATTTCAAGGCTACCGCAAAATGCGTCGGGTTGGTCACCACGACATCGGCGGTGGGCACGGCGGCGCTGATGCGCTGCATGGCAAGCTGCCGCGCCACTTTGGCTCGGCGCTGCTTGATCAGGGGGTCCCCTTCCATGCGTTTCCATTCCTCCTTGACTTCCTGCTTGGTCATCTTCAGGTCCTGGGTGTGCTGCCAGCGCTGGTACATGAAGTCCATGATCGCGAGGATGAGCATGACCGCGGCGAGTTTGAATCCGAGACTCATGACCAGGCCTGACGCAGCCCCAAGCAGTGGGGCGGGCTCGAGGGCGAGCAGCGCCAGGACCTTTCCCATGTCCAAGGCGATGACCAGCGCGGCGATGACAACGACGACGAACACCTTGAGCAGGGCCATGACCAGTCGCATGGCGGCGCGGCGGCTGAACAGGTTCTGCGCCCCTTTCAAGGGGGAGATTTTGTTGAATTTGGGCGTGAGCGGCTTGAGGGTGACGAGGAATCCGATCTGGAAAACATTGGCCAGGATGCCCAGCACGAACAGGCCCAGGGCGATCGGCAGGACCACCCGTGCGGCGGCGAGGCCGGCGATGGCGATGATCTGGCCGACCTCCGCCTCGCGGGTGGCGGCGTTGCCCCACTCCCCGCCGAGCATGGAGCGGACCAGGCTGCGAAACCCGCCGAAGATGTTGTTGCCGAACGCCACGAGCAGCACCATGGCGCCCATGAGGGCGACGGCAGCGCTCAAGTCCTGACTGCGCGCGACATTGCCTTCGTCGCGGGCCTCCTGGATGCGACGCGGGGTCGGTGCTTCTGTTTTTTCGCCGGTGGTGTCCGGCACGATCGCTACCTCCGGTTACATTGCAAATATTTGCGCCACGCCCCGCAGCATGTACAGGATCGACTCACCGATCTGTTCAAAGAGCATGCCGGTCATCGCCACCAACATGAACAGCCCGACGATGATCCGCAGTGGGAAGCCAAGGCTGAGAATATTTAATTGAGGCACGGTCCGGGCGACGAAGCCCATGGCGAGGGTTTCGAGGAAAACCAGGCATAAGAGCGGCGCGGCGACGCGCAGGCCCAGTTCGAACATCGACTGCAAGAGGCCGGTCACCATGCTCAACAGCGTCGCGTCGGGCACGTAGCCGCCCAGGGGGATGGTCTGGAAGCTGACGACCAGCGCGCCGATCATGGCGTGATGTCCGTCCATGAGGAGGAAGGCGGTGAGTGCGACGAGGAAGAGGAACTGGCTGAGGACTTCGGTCTGTTCGTCGAAGTCGGGGCTGAAGACCTGGGCGAGGCCGAGTCCGAGCTGATGCCCCATCATCTGTCCGCCGATCTGGAGTGCGACCAGCGGCAGCGAGGCGCCGTAGCCGATGACCAGGCCGATGAGCATCTCGGTACCCACGGCGACGGC
Organism: uncultured Planctomycetaceae bacterium; assembly: GCA_964473545.1. GTDB lineage: Bacteria > Planctomycetota > Phycisphaerae > Phycisphaerales > Zrk34 > CAYWKS01. The sequence goes on along the minus strand of CAYYPN010000001.1, from coordinate 48,636 downwards.
GAGCGTCGGCAGGGACAGCGCGACGGGCACCTGCGGCGGGACGATGGGGTAGATGCACAGCGTGAGGACCAGGGCGAGCATGGCCTTGACGCGCATGGGGATCACTTGCGACCCGAACACCGGGCCGAAGATGAAGATTCCGGCCAAGCGGAACAGCACCAGCAGGAATGCCGGCACATGAGCCAGGATGGCATCCAATCCGTCAGTCACGAAAGCGCGTCTCCGGTGCGTTTACGGCGCGAACATCTGTCCGGCGAACTCGGCCATTTTCACGTAAGCCCAGGGAATGATGACGATCGCGGCGCCGGCCATGGCGGCGATCTTGGGCACGAACGTCAGGGTCTGTTCCTGTATCTGGGTGACGGCCTGGAGGATGCTGATGACCAGACCGATGGCCAGACCGACCCCGAGGATCGGCGCGGCGATGAGCAGGCCGGTCATGAGTGCTTGTCGGACAATGTCAACTGCCTGGTCGGGAGTCATGGTGAAATCCTGCGGCTTGCGGTCTAAGTGACCGCGGTCGGGACGGCGGCGAAGCTGTCGAGGAGGTTGCCGACGATCAGGCGCCAGCCGTCGACGAGGACGAATAAGAGCAGCTTGAACGGCAGGCTGATCAACACCGGCGGCAGCATCAGCATGCCCATGCTGATCAGCAGCGAGCTGACCACCATGTCGATGATGAGGAACGGCAGGTAGATGCGGAATCCGATGAGAAACGCGGTTTTGAGTTCGCTGAGGATGTAGGCGGGGACGAGGGTGAGCATGTCGACGTCGGCGCGGCGGAGGATGTCGGGCTGCGACGTATCGATGCCGCGGTAGTTCATGACCATGTAGACGTCGCCCCAGTTGCTGGTGTTATCGATCTGGGTGAACATGAAATCGCGCAGGGGCTGCTTGGCGCGACTCCAGGCGACGGCCTGGTCGATGCGGCCTTCATTCAGGGGGACGATCGCCTGCTGCTGAATCTGCTTGGCGGTCGGGGCCATGATGAGGAACGTCATGAACAGCGCCAGGCCGGTGATGACCTGGCTGGGGGGGAGGGTCTGCGTGCCGATGGCCTGGCGAAGCAGGGCAAGGACGACGACGATCCGCACGAAGCTGGTGCAGAGGATGACGATCGCCGGCGCCAGGGACAGGACGGTGAGCAGGATGAGGATGTTGAGCGTCGAACTCAGCCCGCCCTCGAACCCGGGGATGGACTCGGCGGCACCCTCGAGGACGTTGACGGGATTGTCGATCTCGATCGGGTTAACGGGGTTGGTCGCGGTCTGGCTCACGGCGGGCCCGACCCAGGCGAGGAGGCTGAGCACGACAAGGATCGGCCGCCAGTGCCGGCGCAGGGCGCGGGCGGAACGATCGCGCTGCTTGCCGAGCAGATCGGGTTGGATCGCCACCTGGGTCATGGGCGATCACCTCCCTGGTCGCGCGAGCTGAAGCTTCGGATGCGGCCGATGAGGCTGGACACGTCGCTGCGGGCGCGATCGACCATGTGTTCGGCATCGTCGGCGCCTTCGTCGGTGACGGGCGTCTGATGACCGCGATCGAACTGGCTGAGCAGTTTGTTGAAACCGGAGGTAATGCTGGTGGGCCGAGAAGCGTCGACGCGCGCGACCAGGCCGGCGACTTCGTCGGGGTCGTCGAGTTCGGCGAGCGTGTTGAGGCCGGCCTGGGTCTGACCGGCGACGATGACCCGGTCATTGATCCGCAGGAGCAGGACATGCGTGCGCGCCGCGACGGGGCACCGGGCCAGCACTTCGACGAGCGCGGTGTTGGAGGAACTTGGCCCGCTCAAGCCGTGCATGCGACGGAGCACGGCGCGGACGAGATAGATCAAACCGATGACCACGCCCAGCGCCATGACGGTCTGCAGCCCCCAACTGAGCCCGGCATTGGTATCGGCGGGCTTGGCGGTATTGGGGTCGTCGGACTTGGGCGCGGGGCCGAGGGGGAGGAATTCCTGTTCGGCGACGGGCTCGGCGGCGAGTGGCGCGGGCAGGTTGGCGTCATTCGGCGCGGCGCCGGGCGCCGGCGCAACGGCGGGAGCTTCAGATGTGGCGTTGAGGGTGACGGGCGCGTTGGCCCACTCGGCAGCGACGTCGTCGGCATGCAGGGGGCCGACGGCGGCTACGGCGGTCAAAGTGATCGCAGTCCCGATCCAGCGTCGCGTCATGTTCGCCATCCGTGGCGTGGTGGCCGAACCCCACCGGGGTCGGCCCGCCGAACTCCGTTCGGCATCCCTTGAGCGTGGTCAAAATGAACGTACTACTCGGTACTGCCGGCGGCGGCCGGTTCGGGCGAGGTCGCCTCGGCCGGCGCGTCGGCGGATTCAACTCCTTCGACGGGTCCTTCACTTTCAACGTCGGTTTCGCCAACGATCTCGCTGACGCGCACGCAGAAGTTGTCGTTGAGCACGAGCACTTCGCCGCGCGCGACCAGACGTTCGTTCACATAAATGTCCACCGGATCGCCTGCGAGCTTGTCCAGTTCGACAACGCTGCCCTCGGCCAGCCGCAGTACGTCTTCGACGTACATCTCGGTGCGGCCGAGTTCGATCTTCACGTTGAGCTCGACGTCGTGCAGCAGGTCGAGCCCGGACGCCTCGACGTCGGCGAGCACCTGCTGGAAATTCGGCAGATCGACGTTGCGGCCCTCCGGGGATTCGGCCTGGGCATCGTCGGAGCCTTCAGCCGGAGGCTGCACGGCGGGCGCGGCGGCGTCGGGCGCCTGAGCTTCGGCGGGGTCGACTTCGCTTTGGGCAGATGTGGAGGCGTCGGGTTCCTGGTCGGCCATCCGTGACCTTCCTTCTTTACGGGGCGTTGCACGCGGCTTGATCGCGTCGATCAGTAGTCGGCGCGATACGGCAAACACTTGCCGATCAGCACATCTTCGACGATGGGCTCGCCTTCGGCGTCCTTGCCGAAGCGCTCGGTCAGCACGGCCTTGATCTGGCGGGTCAAGGTCGCGCGCGTCGGTTCCTGGAAGTGACTGGGCTCGGCCCGACGGAAGATCGTCTGCGCATCTACCGAGATCTGGGTCTTCATCGTTTCCAGTTCTTCCTTGAACATGGCTTCGTTCTTCTTACGAGTCGTCGCGTAAATCTCGGTGTCGTAAAGGTAGGTTCGACCGGTGCGCTGATTGTCGAACTTGCCCTTGACGACGAGCACTTCGACGAGCTCGTTGCTTTCCGCCTTGAGGTCAGCGGCGATTCCCTGCCCTTTGACCTCGGTCGGTCCGCCGGATAACCACATGGTACCAAGAATCAGTCCGCCTTCAAGGAATAAAACGACAACGACGATCAAGATCGTCTTGATGGGCAACCCACCCTTGGGCGCAACTTCTGCGCCGGTCTCCGCCGCTTCATTCTTTTCAGCCATCGGTCTCACCTCGAATCGAGTCCGGCATGACCGCGCTGGTCTGCGCCTGACGCGCCGCATCGAATTCCTGGGCCAGCGACTCGGTCACGATAATCTCCACACGTCGATTGACGGCCAGCTCGGCCTGGTCGTAAACCCGAGCCACCAGAGGCTCGGTGTCGCCACATCCGGTCACGCGCATCCGCCGCGCGTCGATGCCCTGCTCGTCGGTCAGGTGTCGCATGACCGACCGGGCGCGGGCGGCACTGAGCTGCCACAGGTCGCTGAACGCCGACCCGTCGGGCAACTCGCCGGTCGAGGCGTGTCCACGCACTTCGACCTTGTTGTTCTGCCCGCGGATCACGTTGGCCACCTTGGCCAGCTCGTCACGCGCCTGGGGTTTTAGATCGGCAGATCCGGGCTCAAACGTGATCAAGCCTCCCACCGTGAACTGCAAACCCTCACGAATCCGTTTCACCGTGGTCGTACGTCCGGTAACGCCCGGATCGTCGGCCTGGCTGAGCTTGCGAATCAGCTCCTTGTGCAGGGCCACCTCCTCGAGCATCTCCAGCATGCTCTGCTGGGGCAGTTGCTCGGTCGGGGCCATGCCCGACCCGTCGGTGTACCCGAAGGCCTCCTTGATCGCCTGGATGACCTCCTGGTAGTCATCTTCGTCCTTGAGTTCGCTGAACGCGGCCAGAAGAATGAAAAAGCACAACAACAGCGTCATCATGTCGCCGTAGGTGACGAGCCAGTCGGGCACGCCTTCGGGGCATTTACACTTCTTGGCCATCGATTCGGTTCCCAGTGGCTGGTGGCCAGTGGCCAGTAATCAAGCGGCTTCAGCGTCCGCATCGTCACCCTGGCGGGCGGACGGCGGGAGGAACGTGGTCAGCTTCTGCTCGACGATGCGGGGGTTGTCGCCGCTTTGAATACTCATGACGCCCTTGATGATGATGGTCTTGGTCAGCACTTCCTCGGCCGAGCGTGCCGCGAGCTTGTCGGCCAGCGGCAGGAACACCGCGTTGGCCAGGATCGCGCCGTACATCGTGGTGAGCAGGGCCACCGCCATGCCCGGGCCGATCGCCGAGGGGTCGTCCATGTTGGCCAGCATGGCCACGAGACCGATGAGCGTACCGATCATGCCGAACGCCGGGGCGTATTTGCCGAAGGCAGCGAAGACGGCGCGGCCGGATTCGTGCCGCTCCATCAGGTTGTCCAACTCCGTGGTCATGATCTGTTCGATCAGTTCCGGATCGGTGCCATCGACGGCCATCTGGATGCCGCGGACGATGAACGGGTCCTCGATATCCTTGCACATGGATTCCAGGCTGAGGATGCCGTCGCGGCGGGCGACCTCGGCATAGGACACCAGGTCTTCGATCAGTTTCTGGGGGGACTGGCTTTTGTTGCTGACCGCCTTCTTGACCAGGGAGACGATCTTCTTGAGCATGCTCGAAGGGACCGCGGCCATCGTCGCGGCCACCGACCCGCCAATCACGATCATGACCGAGGGGATGTCGATGAAAGCGGTCGGACTGCCACCGGACACGATCGCCCAGCCCAGCATCGCGAAAGCCATGAACACACCCAGGATGGTTGCCAGATCCATCGTCTACTCCCGCCGACCGTTGGCGGTCCGATCGGTTCGCATGCCGTCTCACAGTGCATATCGACCATGCTCCATGAGGACTTAACGCATGCCAACCGGACCGCAACGGGTCTTAGCTGGGCGGCAGCAGACGACGTAAAGATCGGCCATATTCGACCGCGCGGTTGACCACCTCATCCATGGGTTCGGACACGATGATCGTATCGCCATTGATGAGTCTGACGGTTGTATCGGGCAATGCCTCGACCGTCCGGATAAGTTCGGCGTTCACCACGAATCGCTGGCCGTTCAATCGCGTTAAGGTAATCATCGGAAACTACCTGCTCGTGCGGTTATGCCTCAGAGCCCGATCGTCAGCAGTTGCTGGATCAATTCATCGCTGGTGGTGATGACGCGGGAGCTGGCGCTGAAACCGGTGCTGGCGTTGATGAGGTTGACGAACTCCTCGGCAAGGTCGACGTTGGACTGTTCGAGGGCGGAGGAGACGATCTGGCCGGCGCCGAACTGTGTGGGAGCGCCGATGATCGGGTTGCCGCTGTTCGGGCCGGTTTCGAAGAGGCTGTCGCCGACCCCGACCAGGCCCTCGTCATTCACGAACGACGCCAGCGCGACCTGGCCGACGGTGCGAGCCAGACCGTTGGTGAACGTCCCGGTGATCAGCCCGTTGGCGCCGACACTGAAGGAGTCGAGCGTGCCGATCGGCGAGCCGTCCTGGCGCACGACGGCCAGTTCACTGCTGGTATCGGCCAGGGCGGTGATGGAATCGACGCCGTTGTCGAAGACCATGTTCACGGTCAAGGGCGAGATGGCGCCGTTGTCCCGGGCCAGGCTGAACGACTGGTTGGAGGCGGAGGTGAACAAGCCGTTGGAATCAAAATCCGCGGTGCCGAAGCCCAGCACGCGATCCAGCGTATCGGTGTCGTTGGACTCGGCGATCCACTGCCAGGTGGTGCCGCCGCCGGCGGTGGTGGCCTGCTTGACGAAGGTGACGTCGACGCTCAGCGGCGTGCCCAGCGAGTCGAACACGGTGTAAGTGGTCCGCGCCGATTCGCCGTCGGCATCACGCGTCTTGCTCATGACCATGGGCTGGCTGACGCCCGCGCCGCCGCTGGCGACGAAGTTGGCCGTCTCCATGCCCAGGTCCTGCACGGTGCCCTCGTTGCCGGTGATTTCGATCTGGCCCGAGGCGTTGAGGGCGACCGACCCGCCGAGGTCCACGCCGTCGACCAACGTGTCGTCCGTGCCGAGAATGCTGTCGAGGAACGCGATGTAGTCGTTGAGCGTGGTGCCGCTGTCATCGACGGTGGAGGTGACGGCGGGGTTGGTGCTGAAGGCGAAGCTGCGGCTTTCGAGGACCTGGCCGGCCTTCTCGATGCCGCTGACGGTGATGACGGCGTCGGAGCCGCCTTCGATGGCCATGAACGAGCCGCCGGCGCCATCGCTGATGTACAGGTCATTGCCGATGGCGGTGAGGTCTTCGGCGCCGGTGACTTCATTGCCCGGGGTGAGCGCCGCGTCGGTGAAAAAAGCGCGGCTGGTGTGAACCGATCCGCCGCTGGACAGCGGACCCGACGCATTGAGGTTGCCCTCGAAGTTGGCGTTGGCGGTCGCCTCGGCGATGGTCAGCGACCCCAGCGGAATCGTCAGGTCGGACAACACGCCGGTCTGCACATTGAAGTTGGTATCGACGCCGAAGCCCTGCACGAGGCCCCCGGTTGGAGTGACCAGACGGTTTTCACTGTTGAGGGCGAACTGCCCGCTGCGGGTGAAGTACTCGCTGCCGGCCTGGTTGACGACGAAGTAGCCGTTGCCCTCGATGGCCATGTGGGTGGCGATGCCGGTGGACTGGACGCCGCCGTTGGTGAAATCGGTCTGGACGCCGACGACGCGCGTGCCCAGGCCGAACTGCACCGGGTTGGTGCCACCGGACGTCCCGGAGGGCGGCGAGCCGGAACTGAGGGTCTGGAGAAACTGGCTGGTGAACTGGGCGCGGTTGGCCTTGTAGGCCGGCGTGTTCACGTTGGCGATATTGTTACCGATCACGTCGATGCTGCGGGAGTTGGCGTCCATCCCGCTCAGACCCGTGAAGAATGCTCCGGTCAATGCCATGGTCTGGCTCCTTCTTTTTGTGTGCTTACAACCGCAACCGGCTGGATGCCGGCGCCGGCGCCGAAGCCTCGGCCCATATCGCCGCATCAATGTTCGTCACCACTTGTTCACGCATTTGTTCTTCGCTCATCGCCTCGGTCATGATCCGATCATCCACATCCACGACCGCGGCCAGGCCGTCGCTGAGCACCAGGGCACGTCGCGCCCCGGCGTCGCCGGCGTGGGTCGTCGCCCGGCCGAGCGCGGCCAGGCGATCCTCATCGATCTCGATGCCCATCTCGTCGAGGCTCTCCTGGGCGGCGGGCGTGATCCGCAGCGGCTGGGCGCTTTCCGTCTGGCGCAGCACTTCGTCGAAACTCAGACCCTCGACCGCGCCGCGCGGCTGAATGCCCGGCGACGGCGAGCCCATCGGCCGCACCGTCGGCTCCAGCATCCGCAATAGCCGCGCCTCGCCGCTCATCGCCGCTTAAGCCTCCACCTCAATCGGATTCGCCTCGGTGATCGCCGCCACCTGGTTCATCGACATGGTCCGCCCGTTGTCCAGTTCCAGGAACACGCCCTCGTTCGTCACGCGCACCGACGTGACCAGCCCCACCGTGTTGGAGTTGGTCGAGTCGACGCCCTGGACGAGCTTGCCGATCATGTTGCTGGCCGCGGAAACCTCGTTCTGCTTGACCAGGTCCGCCAGGCGCTCCTGCAGGTTGCTCTGGCTTTCGATGCTGCGCAGCGAGCTGAGCTGTTCCAGCAGGGCCGTCGTATCCTGCGGATCGAGCGGGTCCTGGTTCTGAAGCTCGGTGATCAACACGTTCATGAACTGTTCGCTGCTGAGTTCGGCGAACCCGCGGCTGGTGCCCACGGTGGATGCGGCATCGATTGCTCCGACACTCATGGCAAGGCCTCCTTCGTGTTACGCGACCAGGTCGAGCAACGCCTGCTCGAAGCGGCGGCGACGCTGGTCGTGGGTTGGTTGATCCTGTGGCGACGAGCCGTTGGACCCGTCCTGTGTAAAGCCGCGGCTGCGCCCGTCGTTGGGCGCGTTCTGGGCGTCCTGTTGGCCGGTCTGCTGACCGGCGTTGCCGGCGTGGGTCGCGGTTGTGCCGTTCGGAGCGTGAACCTGCAGGTGTTCGACGTTCAGGCCCTGGGATTCCAGCGCGCTGCGCAACGTGGACATGTGCTGCTGCAACACCGTGCCCGCGGCCATGCTCGACGCCTGGAACCGCGCCTGCACCGATCCGTCGACAAAACGAACGTCGATCCGCAGCGAACCCAACTCCGGCGGATTCAACCGCAAGGTCACCGTCCCCCCGCGCTGGGCCATGACCGAACTCAATCCGCGCACCGCGCGATCCACCACCGGGTCGGCGTTCGACGACGCATCGGTCGGCACAAACGTCGGCGTCGAAGCCGAGGGTGACACCGTGGTGGTGCTGGTTGCGGCGGTCGAGGGCGTCACTTCAACCACGGGCCCGGTCGTGCCGGGATCGGCGGTCGGTTGGAAGGTGGTCTGGCTGTTGAGGTTCGTGGCCGTGTCGACACGTGGGGTTACCCGCGCGGGCTGACGCTGGGCGTCGTCGTTCGACGCATTACCGTCGCGCTGTTGCGTGTCGGCCGACGTGCCGGCGGTATCGGATGACATGACGATCGATTCGCTTGCCGTCGTCGTTGATTGACCCGAAGACTCGGGCGCCGGCTGCGCCGGCGTTGCATTCTGCGTTTGGGGTCGGTTGCCCGCCTGTGCCGAAGCTTCGACGGAGCGTGTCGCGTCTCCTTCGGCCGGCTGCACGGGTGCCGGGTGGATGGGTTTCTCGCTGTTCGCCGAGGGGGCGGGCCTGGACTTGTCAGCGGCTTTCGTTGTCTGGCCCTCGCCTTCGGCTTCGTCGGCCTCCGCGTCGGTCTGCTGCAGCGCGGGTTGGCGTTGAACCGGCTGGGCAGCCATCGTCGCCACGGACTGGGGCGCCGGTTGACGGGCGGCCTGGTTCGATGCTTGCGGCGTCGAGCCGGTCGTCGTGTTCGCGATCGGTTGCGCGGTGACCTTCGGCTCGACCGGACCGACGTCCACCTGCGCTTGATCCTCGCCGCCTTCATTCGTTTCGGTCTTCGGCTTGGGCGAGTCGTTGGACTGATCCTGATCCGTCGGCTTCTGCTGTTCGGCCGAGGGCTTGTCGGGCTGGGTCCGCACATCGCGGGATTCGGCCGTCGCCTTGCCTTCGGACTTGTTCGATCGCTCGCTGTCGTGGGCTTCGACGCGATCGTCGCCCTGGTCCGAAGTCTTGTCTCGGCGCGCCGTCTCGGTCGACTCGGGCTTACGGGAACGCTCGGTGTGGTTGCGGCCGACTCGGTCGAGCAACTGGCCGAACGCCTTGCTGTCACCCTTGGCGCGCGACGTCGAGGACGGGTCCGAGCCATGCGCGAGCTTGTTCAGTGTGGCGGTGTCGATCTTCACCCGGTGTTCTCCACTTGCTGGACAAGGTCCGACCCACGGGCGCGCAGGCGCTCGGTCAACTCGACCGCGCGTTCGATCTCCTGCGGCTCCTTGAATTCCTTCAACACCGACGCGGCGTTACGCGGCTGCATCGCTTCGATGTACGCCACGACCTGGTCGGTCTGGCCGCCGTCCATCAGGTCGGCGAACATCTGCTTGACCTGTTTGGCCGGCAGGGTCTCGTATAACCGCACGGTTTTCTTGAAGCCTTCGTCGTTGAGGCGGTTTTCGATCGACGCCAGGCGTTGCTGCAGTTCCTTGCGGTTGTCCAGCAGTTCCTCGCGCTGGCGTTCCATGTGTTGCCGGGCCAGGTGGAGGTTGGTCGACAGCGACTCGATTTCGCGGCGGGTGCGTTCGAGCTGGCGGAGGATCAGTTCGTTGCGGCGTTGCTCGGTGACGAGTTTTTCCGCGGTCGACGCCAGGCCGCCCGCGCCGGTGAGGCGGGCCTGCCGCTCGGCCTGGGCCTGGGCCTGGGCTTCGAGTTCGGCGGCGCGTTCGGCTTCGGCCTGTTCCGCCGCGATGGTCGGTTGGAAAATGTCGACGACCGCGTCAACACGTTCCCGATTGATGCGCCCGGTCCCCGCCAGCCAACCGACAAGACCGACCGCCAACACGACGTGCAGGATCGCCAGAGCCGCGATGGCGTGATAGGCGTTTTTCATGTCAGCGCCTCCTGCCGGCGACGGTAGGCCTGCATGCCCAGTTCATCGAGTTCGGCCGCCTCGCGCCGTTTCTCGCCCTCCAGCCAGCGCCGATATTGCCGATCGCGCAAAACCTGCACCGCCTTACGCTGCCGCACCGCCTCGGCCAACTCGCCCCGCGCCGTCTCGATGCGGCGGTTGAGCTCGATCAGCTTGAACGCGATCTGCTGGGCCCGGACGGTGGACTGGTGCACGTAAGAGGCGTGGCCGCGGATGCGGCCGAGGTCGACCTGGCCCACCAGCGAATCGGCCATGGTCCGCTTGTCGTCACGGATCGTTTGCTGCTGGTTTTCCAGTTGTTGGCGATAGGTCGTCTGCTCACCCAACAACTCGGCCAGGCGGCGCTGACACTGGTCCTCGACCGACTGGCGGTGGCGCAGGACGGACTCGAGTTTGAAAACGAATCGTGCCATCCGTGGCTGGGTCCATGGGTTCAGGCATTAGACTGCGCGGCGGCGCCGCCGGTCCGTTGCCGGTTGAGCTGCTTGGCCTTCTCCGCAATCGCCGTGCCGAGCGCGAGCAACTGCTGGCGATTGGTTTTGAAATCGCTGGTTCGGTCGAAGCTCTGCATCAGCAGTTGGTCGACCGTGTCCTTGACCTCGATGGCCAGGTCGTTCTGCGGATTGGTCCCGGGGGCGTAGGCGCCGATGTTGATCAGGTCCTCGATGTCGCGGTAGAGGCTGACCATGCGCACGACCTGCTGGCGGGCCTGGCGGTGTTGGTCGTCCACGACGTCGTTGGCCAGGCGGCTGATCGATTGCAGCACGTCGATGGCCGGCCAGTGACCGCGGTTGGCCAGGTCCCTCGACAGGATGACGTGGCCGTCGAGCACACCGCGGACCGCGTCGGAGACCGGCTCGGTCAGGTCGTCGCCTTCGACGAGGATGGTGTAGAACCCGGTGATCGACCCGCCGGTGGTGCGGCCGCAGCGTTCGATCAACGTCGGCAACAGCGCGAACACGCTGGGCGTGTAGCCTTTCGTCGCCGGGGGTTCGCCCACGGCCAGGCCGATCTGGCGCTGCGCCTGGCAGAACCGCGTCAGCGAGTCCATGAACAACACCACGTCGCGCCCCTGGTCACGGAAGAACTCGGCCACGGTCAGGGCGTACATCGCCGCGCGGGCCCGCAAAGGCGCCGGCTCGTCACCCGTGGCCACCACGACCACGCTGCGCGCCAACCCTTCCGGCCCCAGCGACCGGGCGAGAAAGTCGCTGACCTCCCGGCCGCGCTCGCCGACCAGGGCGATGACCGATACGTCGGCGTCGGTGTTGCGGGCGACCTGACCGAGCAACGTGCTCTTGCCCACGCCGGGTCCGCTGAAGATGCCCAGCCGTTGGCCGCGACCGACGGTGAGCATCGTGTCCAGCGCCCGCACGCCCGTACCCAGCGGCTGATCGATCGGCACACGCTGCATCGGGTCGATCGGGTCGGGCAGAATCGGCCGCTGCACCAGTTCGCGCACCGGGCCCTTGCGGTCGATCGGGTTGCCCAGGGCATTGACCACGCGCCCGAGCAACTCGCGTCCCACCGGCGCCGTGGCCGAGGGTTGCAGCCCGAACACGCGATCGCCGCGACTGATCCCGCCGGCAAACCCCAGCAACATCACGATCGTGCGGTCGTCGTCGAACCCGACCACCTCGCCGATGCGCCCGTCACCGCGTGCCTGGCGTCGGCCGAGCACCTCGACCATCGCGCCGATCGGCAGCGGCAGATCGTCCACGAGCAGGCTCAGCCCGCGCACCTCGCTGACCGATCCGCACAACTCCAGCGGCTGCAGGTCATCCAGCCGCGCCAGCGTCTCGCCAAACAGCGTCATGCATCACTCCCGTCGGACGCCTGCGCGTCCTCCTCGCCGGTCTGGCTCGGCAACAGCGCCTCGACGATGCGCTGGAGTTGACGATCGAGCGTGGCGTCGATGCACGCCCGGCCGTAGGTGACCCTGCATCCGCCGCGCGCCAGCGTCGCATCCTCCACCCAGCGCACGTGCTGGAGCGTGTCGGCCTGGGCGGCGAGTTCGGCCAGCGCCTCCTCGGCCAGCGGGCGATCCTCGGGGTGGACGTGAATCGACGCGTCCGCCGGCCGCGCCATCTGGTCGATCGCCGCGGCCAGTTGGTCGGTGACCACCGCAGGGTCGACCTGCGGCATGCGCTTGACGACCTTGGCCGCGATGGCGATGGCCAGTTCGAGCATCGACTGGCGGGCTTCGAGCATCATCTGCGAACGTTCGGCTTCAAACCCGGCCAGCGCCTCGGTCCAACCGGCCTGCAACGTGGCGATCGCTGCGCTGGTCTGCTGCAACGCCTCGGCATGGCCGGCCTGACGCCCTTCTTCCAGGCCCTGGGCGCGGCCCTGCTCCAGGCCTTCGGTACGACCGGTGTCGGCCGCCTCAGCAGTCAGCCGCGCCGCTTCCTCGCGCGCCGCCTGCAGCAACTGCGCCGCTTCGGCCCGCGCCTTGCGCTTGATCTGCTCCGCCTGCTTGCGCAAGTCGCCCAGGTCCAGCACGATCGCCTCATGCTGAACCAGGTCGGCGTTCTGTTCTTTAAGTAAGGGCATGAATGCCAGCGAATGGCGAATAGCCAATAGCGAATAGGTGTACGTGACGTTGATCTATTCGCTTTTCGCGATTCGCGATTCGCTCTCCTACACAATGATGTCGCCACCGCCGCCGCCGCGGCCGGCGATCACGATCTCGCCGGCTTCCTCGAGACGACGGACCACGTCCACGATCCGCTGCTGGGCCGCCTCGACGTCGCTGACCCGCACCGGCCCCATGTATTCCATGTCTTCCTTGATGAGTTCGGCCGCGCGCTCGGACATGTTCTTGAAGATCTTCTCCTTGAGCTCGTCGCTGGCGGTCTTCAGCGCCAGCGCCAGTTCGTCGTTGTCGATCTCCTTGAGCACGGACTGGATGCCCTTGTCGTTGACCAGCAGGATATCCTCGAAGACGAACATCAGGCGACGGATCGCTTCGACCAGGTCCGGGTCGTCGGTTTCCAGACCTTCGAGGATGCCCTTCTCGGTGGAACGATCGACGAGGTTGAGCACCTCAGCGACGGTGTCGACGCCGCCGGTTTTTTCCAGGCGCTGGGTGAGCATGTTCGAGAGGCGCGATTCGAGGCCGCGCTCGACTTCGCGGATGACCTCGGGGTTGGTCTGCTCCATGTTGGCGATGCGCTTGATGACCTCGATCTGTTTCTGCGCAGGCAGGCCGGACAGAATCTCCGCCGACTTGTGGTAAGGCAGGTGGCTGACGATCAGGGCGATGGTCTGCGGGTGTTCGTCCTGGATGAACGTGAGCAGGTGATCGGACTCGGCCTTCTGGAGGAAGGCGAAGGGGGTCTGCTGCACGGTCTGCGAAACCTGCTGGATGATCTGCTCGGCGGTGCCGGGGTCCATGCTCTTTTTGAGCAGGGCCGTGGCGTATTCGAGCCCGCCTTCGGTGACCCAGGCCTGGGCGAGGATCATGTCGTAAAACTCGCGGACAACCTTGGTGCGGACGTCGGCGGCGACGCTGGAGATCGACGCCAGTTCGCGGCTGACCTCTTCGACCGTCGCCGCATCCATCTGCCTGAGCAGCATGGAGGCGATCTCCTGGTCGATGCTGAGCAGGAGGACAGCGGACTTGCGGAGTCCGGTCAGGTCGTCGGCTTTTTCAATCTTCACTGCCATGTGCGTGAGCCTGTGCCGCCGCGATCAGTCATCCTGCCGGGCCCATTGCCGCAGAACGTTGGCCGCTTCGTCGGGGTTGTTCTTGATCATCTCGGCGACCTGTTCGCTGACCTTGCGGTTGGCGATCTGGTCGTCGTCGACTTCCATGCCGGGCAGCGCCGCGTCGAGTTCGCCCGCTTCGCCGGCCATGTCGAAGTCATCGCCGCCCAGCATCGGCGGCATGCCCGCCAGCTCGTTCGACTCCGGCTCGGGCGCCGGTTGCGAGGCCTTGCGGATCATCATGAACATCGCCGCCAGCGAGACCAGCGCCATCAGCGACAAGCCCACCGGCCGGATCAGGTTGCCACTGAGCAACCCGCCGGCCCCCGCGCCCGCCGCGGCGACCGCCGCTTCACCGATCGCGCCTTCGCCGTCGGGGTACACGTCGACGACGACGCGGCCTTCGTTGCGGGCCATGAGCAAGGGTTCGACCTGCTTCTTGATGCGGTCGAGGTGTTCGGTGTAGACCGCCTGCAACGCCGCATCGTCCGGTTGCTCAGCGCCTTCGTCCCTGCCCTGCATGTACAGGCTGACGAAGTAGCTGCGGGGGACGTTGACGGTGGCGTTGACGCGGGTGGGCACACCGCCGGGGTCGACGACCTGTTCGTGGGTGACGCCGGCGTGGGGGGAATACGCGTTCTCGGTTTCGGTGAGGGCGGTTTCGCTGCCCGTGCCGCCGGCGCCGGGGATGTTGACGGCGGTGTTGGCGCGGGGACCGGGTTCGCCGCCGTCGCGCCGCTCGGTGCTGGTTTCCTCGCGGGCCCGCTCCGAGGCGATCAGCGAGACCGACTTGTCCTGGTCGTAAGTGGTCGACTCGGTCTGCTTACGCGAGGGGTCGACCTCGACGTTGACGGCCACGATCACCTTGGGGATGTAACCCAGGGCCGAGGCGATGCGCTCGCGGAAGGTCCGCTCCTGGATCTGCACCATTTCGAGGAAGTCGCTGGGCACGAGCTGGCCGTCGTTGCGCTTGCGGAACTGGCGACCGGCGCCGGCGTCGATGACCGTCACATCCTCGGGGTTCATCTCGGCGACCGCGCCGGCGACGAGTCCCGCCACGGCGTCGGCGAGCTTCTGGTTGACCGCGCCGGCGGCCATCTGGACGTTGACCGACGCGCTGGGGCGGGTGTGCGTGGCGCCGAACCCGGTGTCGCGCGGCTCGGAGATGATGACCTTGGCGGCGTTGACCCCGCGCATGTTCGACACGATCGCCGCCAGCTCGTTCTGCAACGCGATGTTGTAGACCTGGCGATTCTGGGCGCTGGACTGCCACCACGACTGGGTCTCGATCAGCACGGCGAACCCCCGGCTGGTGTCCTCGGGCAGCAGTTGCTGCAACTGCAAACCGGCGAGCACCTCGGCCTGGCGGTCCGGCGGGATCATCACCCGGTCGCCCACCACTTCATAGCGGATGTTGCGCGAGTCGAGATAGGTCGTGATGCGGGACTGCTCGGCGGCGGTCAGCGACTGATCGATCACCGGCGCGTACTGCGGGCGACCGGCCCACAACGCCAGCACCATCAGCACCGCGAACACCACCACGGCCAACGTCCCGATCAACAACTTCTGGCTGATCGACAGCTCAGACAAATGTGCCTGAATCTGTGTCATCCACTTGCGAACCCAATCCATGTTCGGCCTCCATGCCGGGTCGAAGGCCTCCGGCCTTCGTCGTCGTCAGTGGTCAGTAGTCAGTTGCCATCGGCCACTGACTTCTGCCACGGTTTTATACCCTGATTTCCTTGATCTCCGTATACGCATCCATCATCTTGTTGCGGACCTGAAGCAGCATCTTGAACGCCATGTCCGCCTTCTGCTTGGCGATCAGGACGTTGGCCATGTCGTCGCGCCGGCCCGCGGCCAGGTCCTCGATCGCCGACTCCGCGTCCTGCTGCAGCTTGTTGACCTGCTCGATGTTCTTCATGAGCACGTCCTTGAACGACGTATCCGGGGCGCCGTTCGTCGGCTTCGCCGCGCGCGGGGTCGGCTGCGCCGCCGCGCCGGTCTGTCCAATCAGTCCCAGGGGGTCGGTCATGATTCAAACTCCAGGCCGGCTTGATCCGTTCAAGCCAGCAACCGCAGCGCGGCGCTGCCCATCGCCTTGGTCACTTCGGCGACGGTGATGTTCGCTTCGTACGCACGGCTGGCTTCCATGGCGCTGACCATCTCCATCATCGGGTCGATGTTCGGCATGTCCATGAAGCCGTCCTCGTCGGCCAGGGGGTGTCCCTTGCCGACTTCCACCTTCTGGAACGGGGCGTCGTCGAGAAGGATTTCCTGCACGTGCACGCCGCGATCGTTCCCGCTCGACGGATCGCCCGGCGAGAACACGGCGATCCGCCTCCGGTACGGCTCGAAGTTGCCCTCGGCATCGAAGACGGTGTGCTGATTGGCCAGGTTGCCGCTGATCACATCCAGGCGCGTACGCTGGGCGACGAGGGCGGAGGCCGAGATGTCCAATGATCCAAACACGATTCACACTCCTTGCCGTTGCGGCGTCGATCAGACCCGCTCCTGAATGGCGGTTTCGAGCATGGCGAATTCGTTCCGCAGCATTTCGAGGCTGGAATTGTGCACGCCGGCGTTCTCCGCCAGGTGCTGCATCAGCCGCTCCAACGACCGGTTGTTGCGATCATGGAAGAGGATGTTGTCGTTGGTGCGCTGGGGCTTGGCTTCAATGCCATGCTCGCTGAATTCCAGTTGGCCGGTGTCCTGCATCTCCAGGGGCTGATTCATTCCCGCCGGTTGCCGGCGGCGGGCGTCGATGGCGCGGCCCAGTTCCTCCTGAAAGCTGGCGGTGTCCAGGTCGGTCGGCTGGAAGTTGGGCGTGGAGAGGTTGGCGATGTTGTGGGCGAGCATGCGATGGCGCTGGGCGGTGAACTGCACCATCCGCTCGAGCACGGGCATCGCCCCACTGTCAAACATGCCGTCGATCATGACCGGACCTTCCACAAGCGCAACACCGCACGCGTCAGGGCGCAACCCCGGTGCCGCCGCGGGGCCCCGGCTGCCGTGTCGCCATCGCCGATCGCGTGACGCACCGCAGGCAGGTGTTGCGCGGCCGCGCAAGTGTTGCGCCGAACATCCATCTCAAAGGCTCTGTGCCACAAGATTGCTTTCCTTCCATTTCTTCAGCTTCAAACCCAGCGTCCGCACGCCGATGCCCAGGGCCTTGGCCGTGCGCCGCCGGTGGCCGTTGTATCGGCCCAGCGTCCGCACGATCGCCTCCCGCTCCAGTTCCTCGAGCGTCACGTCGTCGGCGGTGTGCACGGTCGGCATGGCCGGCGCCGTCACCGTCCCGCCGAGCCACGGCTCGATCAGGTCCGCGGTGATCGTCGTCTCCGGGGCCAGTACGCCGGCCCGTTCGCAGATGTTTTGCAACTCGCGCACGTTGCCCGGCCAGTGGTAGTCGGCCAGCAACTGCAGCGCCGTCTTGTTGAATCGCTTGGTCGCCCGCCCGTCGCGCTGGGCCTGCCGCGCCAGGAAATGCTCGGCCAGCGCGGGGATGTCCTCAACCCGCTGTCGCAGCGGCGGCACGTGAATCGGCAGCACATTCAGCCGAAAGTACAGATCCTCACGGAAGTCCTTCGACTGCACCGCCTGCTCCAGGTCGCGGTTGGTCGTGGCGATCACTCGCACGTCGACCGTCAACGTCAGGCTCGACCCGACGCGTTCGAATTGCCGCTCCTGCAACACCCGCAACAGCTTCGCCTGCACGGGCACGCTCACTTCCGACACCTCGTCCAGCAGCAGCGTCCCCCCATCGGCCAGTTCAAAGCGACCCTTGCGCATCTGCTCGGCGCCGGTGAACGCGCCGCGCTCGTGGCCGAACAGTTCGCTTTCCAGCAGGCTGGTGCTCAGCGCCGCGCAGTTGACGCAGAGCATGGTGTGGTCCTGGCGCGGGCCGGCGGCATGCACCAGCCGGGCAACGACCTCCTTGCCGCAGCCCGATTCGCCGGTGATGAGCACCGTGCCGTGGCTGGGGGCGACCTGGTCGATCTGGCGGCGGACGTTGAGCATGGCCGGCGATTCGCCGATGAGCGGCAACGCCGGCGCCGCGGCGTGTTCGGCTTCGCGCAACGCCTCGTTGTCGCGCTTGAGCCTGCGGTGTTCGACCGCGCGCTTGACGCAGATGACCAGTTCATCGCCGTCGAAAGGCTTCTGCACGTAGTCGAACGCGCCGCGCTTCATCGCCGTCACCGCCGTCTCGATCGTGGCGTAGGCGGTCATCAGCACGACGGGCATGGTCGCGTCGAGTTCGACGATGTGCTGGAGCAGTTCCAGGCCGTCCATGCCCGGCATTTTGAGGTCGGTCACGACCGCGGCCGGACGATGACGGGCAATGAGTTCCAGGGCCGAGGCGCCGTCGTCGGCGACGACCGGCTGGAACCCGGCCCTTACGAGCACGGCCGACACGCTGTCGCGCATCATCTGCTTATCGTCAACAACCAGGACCTTATCCATGAGCGGCGATCTCCGTAATGGCTTGCGCGGCGTCGGCTTGGGCATCGGCATCGGTGTCATGCGCGCCGGCGGGCGGTAACGTCAACGTGAACACGGCGCCACCCGCCGGGTCGTTGTGCACGCCGATCGATCCGCCGTGGGCGTCGACGATGCGGTGCACGATGGCCAGGCCGAGCCCGGTCCCGGTGGCGCGGGTGGTGAAGAACGGATTGAAAATGCGATCGATCGCTTCGTCGCTGATGCCCGGGCCGGTGTCGCGCACGACCAGGCACGTCGCCTCGTTGTCGCCGTCGACCTGTTGCACGGCCAGGGTCAGCGTGCCGCCGTCGGTCATGGCCTCGGCGGCGTTGCGGACGAGGTTGACCAGCGCCTGGTGCAGCATCTCCGGGTCGTGGTGGACCAGGCGATCCTCGCCTTGATATTGCACGGTGACGCCGGCCTGTTCCAGTTGCGGGGCGAGCACATCCGCGACGCGCTGCAGCGCCTCGATCGCCGAGCCTTCGACGCAGCGCAGCTTCATTTCGCGGCTGAACGTCAGCACATCGCCGACGATCCCGTTGAGCCCGCGCACGGCGGCGGAAATCCGGTTGGCCAGGTCCTGCTGCGGCGGGCGGTCGGCCAGGTCTTCCTCGAGCATATTGGTGTAGAGCTGGATGGAAGCCAGGGGATTGCGGATTTCGTGGGCGATGCCGGCGGCCATCTCGCCCAGCGCCGCCAGGCGGCGCGACCGCTGCAACGCCGCGTTAGCCGACGCCAGCTCACGCTGAAGCCGGGCGACCTCGCCGGTCAGCACCTCGTGGCTCTGCTGCAACCGGTCGGTCACGTCGTTGTAGGCGCGGATGATCTCGACGAGCTCGGCGTTGCGAGCGTCGGGCGACTTGGCCGCGTCGGGCGTCGGGTTGGTTTGAGCCCAGGCCATTCGGATCATCCCTTTTCGTCGGTGAAGCGGCTGCCGGGCGCCCCGTTCGGGGCCGGGCCGTAGGCGCGGTTGACCGCGGCGCCGCGGTTGAGCTGGCCCAACTGGCGCGAGACGGAGTTGCGGTGCGAAGCGAGGACGGTGCGATCGCGCTCATCCTGGTCGAGGATCTGGTCGAGCAGGTCGCGCAGTTCGTCGATGCGCTCGCGGACCTGCTCACGCGATTCGTCGTCGAGTTCGCTCCACAGGGTCGGCCATTGCTGTTTGAACGGCTCGATGCGGGCGTTGATCTGCACCAGCCGATCGATCAGCGCCTGGCGGCGGCTGAGCAGACTGAGCAACGACTCGGCATCGCCCTCGGCGACGAGGTCGCTTTGCTCGTTGCTGAGTTGCGCGAGCTGGCGATAGATCCCGCGCTGCTCGTCGAGCAGTTCCAGCAGGGTCTGCGCCCAATGCGGGGCGAGGTTTGCGGTCATCCGTGACCTCCAATCCGAGGCTCCGCCTCGAAGGTCGTTGTCGAAGCCACACCGGGCCTTACGGCGCCGGCGCTTCAGCGGACGCGCCGACCATCGACAGCTCACCCGTCGAGTCCAGCCAGCGCTGCCAGTGTTCCCGCGTCATCGGCAGATGCGGGTCGTTGAACGCATCCTCCGGGATGCGCTTGAGGTACCATCTGGCCCGTTCGTTGGCGGTGCGGGCCAGGTCATACTTGCCCAGTTCAAAATAACTGTTGACGATCTGGATCATCGCCACGAGCACCGCCGGGTCTTTTTCGTAACGCTGCGCGGCCAGGTCGTACAGCGCGATCGCGCCGTCCGGGCCTTCATGCCGGCCCAGGTCGTAAGCACAATCGGCCCGGTAGAAGTGGCTGTTGCGCCGGTAGAGCTTTTGCAGATCGTTGAGCTGGTCCGCTTCGATCGGGGCGAACGCGTCGATGACCTGGTCGAAGGCGTCCTGGGCGGCGGCGAGGCGCTCGGCCCGCTCCTGCTGGAAGGCCGTCCGCTGCGACGGCGGCAGGGGCTCGGCCAACCTGGTGTCGATCTGGCTGACCGACTTGCGATAGGCGTCGCCCAACTGAAACAGGATTTCGGCCCGCGCGATTTCGCTCTGCTGATCGCCGTAGCGATCGACCGCTTCGCCGAGGCGTTCGACGGCCCGTTCGTAGTCGCCCGGCTCGCCACGCTGGTAGTACAGGCGACCGAGTTCAATCAAGGCTTCGCGATACTGCGGGCTGTCCGGGCGCAAGGCCGGGTGATCGGTCACGACGCTGCGGAGAATGTGCTCGGCCTGGCTCCACTCTTCCAGCCCCTTGGCCAGGTAGCACCGGGCCAGCGGGACCAGCGACTCGTAAGCGCTCTGGCTCTTGGGGTGATCTTCGGTGAGCTTGCTGTACAGGTCGATGGCGGTGTCGAACTGGCCGTCGGCCTGATAGGCCTGGGCGAGACGGAAGCGCACGTCAAGCTCCCGCGCATCTTCGGGGCGGGTTTTGGTGTACTCCTCGAACTTCTTGATCGCTTCCTGGTGCAGGCCGGCCTTGTCATAACAGTCGGCCGATCGCCACAGGCTGTCGCCGTAGGCCACGTCGTCGGTGGCGGAAATCGCCTGGGCGTGGCGGTAGTAATACTCCGCGGCACGTTCGAAGCTCATGCTCACCAGCAGACGCGCGTCGTGGTCGAGTTGATCGAACTTGTGCCCCAGATCGGCGGCCATCTCGTCGAGCTCGGTCACGCCGAGCGTCTGGCGGGCGATCTGTTCGTGGGTGCGGGCGAGCTTGCGGAGCAGGTCGGCCGGGGCGTTCTGGCCGTAGAGCTTCTCCTCCAGCAGGCTGTACTTCAGCGCCAGGTCGTACTCGCCGCGGGCGTAACGCCAGTCGCTCTGCGTGGACAGGCTCTTGCCGACCAGCTTGAGGTCGGTCGTGTCGACCGGGGCGGCGAGGACCATGCCGACCGCTTCGTCATAGCTGGCCAGCGACTCGCCGAACTTGCCGAGGCGGGCTTCGCATTCGGCCTTGCCGACCAGCGCATCGAGATAGCTGCGCGTCGCGGGATAGCTGGTGACGGCGTCGCTGAAATGCTCCACCGCTTCGACGACGTTGTCTTCTTCAAAGCGGATGCGGCCCAGGCCCGTGATCGCCTCGCCGTTCAGCGGATCGCCTTCGTCGAGCTGGGCGCGAGCCTGAAGGAACCAGCGCTCGGCCTTGCTCTTGGCACCCGCGGCCAGCTCCGATCGACCCAGCAGCACCAGCAGTTCACCCAGGTCCTGCTTCTCGGGGTAATCCAAACGCTGCAGCCAGCGCATCAGCAGCTCGCTGACTTCTTTCGGATCGGACACGCGCATCATCGACTCGGCATAACGGGCCACCGCCCAGATGCGGTTGTCGCGCGTCAGGTCCGGCTTCTCCAGAAACGACCGCACCAGGCCCAGCTCGTTATGCGGGTCGCCGTCCTGGCTGAGCACGACGCCGATGATGCGCCGGCGAAGCTCCTGTCGCTTGACGTCGTTTTGCGCGCTCATGCCGTCGACCACCTGCGACGCTTCGTCTTCACGACCCAGCGCCAGCAGCGAACCGACCAGCCAGGCCCGCCGGCGGTCGTTGAGTTCGTGGCCCAGGCTCTGGGCGGCGCGGTAGTTGGTGATGACCGACTGGTGATTCTCCGGCACGTTGTCGCCGGCGTTGCGCTGGGCGCCGCCGATCGCGTCACCGCTGGCCAGGTGATACTCGATCTTCATCGCCGTACCGAGCGTGTCGTAAGCCGGATCGATCTGGTTGAGCTGATCCACGGCCTTTTGAAATTCACGGGCGGCGGCAAGCTGGCGCACCTGCTCCAACTCCGCGCCGATATCGCGCGGCTCGGGCGAGGGCCGGGCCAGAAAGTACCCCGCCACCAGCAACAGCAGACCCAGCAGGGCCGTGGGCACCTGCCAGACCTTGGCCAGGGTCAAATTGGGCTGTTGCATGTTCTCGGCCACGTGCAGCGCGTCCTTTCGCTGACGAAGCGGTGGGTCCGACGCCGATCGCTCGGCGTGTTCAGTCGTCCGAGTCGTCCAGCATGCGCTTGATTTCCTGCATGCTGGCCGCTCCCTTTAAATCGGCAATCCGTTGTAGCCGATGAAAGACTTTCTCGTCGTACAGCCGATGTCCGCCGGGGGTCCACTCGGCCTCGTGAATCAACCCCAACGTCGTGTAATTGTGAATGGTCTGCCGACTCAGGCCCGTATGACGCACGATCTCGCCGATGCGATAGAGCTTGGGCGGGACCACCGATGGTTGAACTTCCAGCATGCCTGCCATGTACGTCTCGCTTCCAGTGACCCGATTCACACGCCCCGACCGGGGCCCCGATTAACCTCACAAACAACCGGCTCGACCTGGCTGCCGCGGCTGTCGCGATCGCGATGATGGCACCACCCCACCGCGCGAGCCGCGACCGCACCCGGCGACCGGCTTAACCGCGCCGCGCCGCCCGGCCCGATGCCGGCGATCGACCTGTTCAGTCACAAACCTGTGAGCCACGCCAAACCCCTGACACATCCGTATACACATCCGTGTCGAAACTGCTTCAATCCACCGCAGCCGGATGAACGACACCGGGCTGCGAGCCAAACCGCAAACCGCAAAACCGCCAAGCCTGGGCCTATGCATCACCCAATCTTTGACGCTTTACAAATCGTAAAATATAGATATCGGTCCTGAATGCAAGCCCTTTTGGTGGGATTTCATGGAAAAAGTTACGCCCGGGCAGGCAAACGTTGCGCGAACGGCGGGCTGAGACGCTCAGGTTCCGAGGGCGTGCCGCATGTTCCGCGACTGTGGCGTAGCTTCCGGGGGCCGGGCCGGGGCCGGACAATTGCAGCAACCCGGTTTGGGTGACCAAGCCGGTTCTGAGCGAGTGAAGCGAGCGAAGAGCCGGGTTCGACGCGCAGCCCCCCCATGCGAGCGTGCGGCATGGCTCGTATGATACCCCCCTCACGCGCGATTCGAAAACTTGAGGACCACGACCCGCCATGCAGATCAACGACCACTACCTGAAGCTCAAGGCCGGCTACCTGTTCCCGGAAATCGCCCGACGTGTCGACGCCTTCAAGCAGGCCAACCCCGACGCACCCCTCATCAAGCTGGGCATCGGCGACGTGACCGAGCCCCTGCCCCCGGCGATCGTCGAGGCCATGCACCACGCCGTCGACGACCAGGCCACCCACGCCTACTTCCACGGCTACGGCCCCGAACAAGGCTACCCCTGGCTGCGCGAAACGATCGCCGAACACGACTTCCGCGCCCGCGGCTGCCAGGTCGACCCCGACGAGATCTTCATCTCCGACGGCTCCAAGTGCGACACCGGCAACATCCTCGACATCCTCGGCCCCGACAATCGCATCGCCGTCTGCGACCCGGTCTACCCCGTTTACGTCGACACCAACGTCATGACCGGCCACACCGGCCAAGCCGACGAATCCGGTCGCTACGCCGGCATCGTCTACCTGCCCATGACCGCCGACAACGGCTTTACCCCACCCCTTCCGGGAGCCGGTGAGCAGGTCGATGTGATTTACCTGTGCTATCCGAACAACCCGACCGGCGCCGTCGCCACGCGCGATCAGCTTCAGCGCTGGGTCGACTACGCCAACGCACACGATGCGCTGATCCTCTTCGATGCCGCGTACCACAGCTTCATCACCGATGATGCCATCCCGCACTCGATCTACGAGCTCGAGGGTGCGCGCAAGTGCGCCATCGAGTTCCGCTCGTTCAGCAAGAGCGCCGGGTTCACCGGCGTGCGTTGTGCGTTTGTCGTCATCCCCACCGACGTGACCGGCCGGGACAGCGCCGGCAACGCCGTCCCTTTGCATAAGTTGTGGAACCGGCGCCATTCGACGAAGTTCAACGGAGTGTCGTACATCACGCAGCGCGGGGCCGAGGCGGCGTACTCCGACGCCGGCCGCGAACAGGTCGCCGGCCTCGTCGCGTTCTACCTCGAAAACGCCCGGCTCATCCGCCAGGCCATGACCCACGCCGGGCTTGACGTCTACGGCGGCGTCAACGCGCCGTACATCTGGATTCGCACGCCCGCCGGCATGGGCAGTTGGGACCTGTTCGACAAGCTGCTCAACGACGCCCACGTCGTCGGCACGCCCGGCGCCGGGTTCGGCGCCTGCGGCGAAGGCTACTTCCGCATCTCCGCCTTCAACAGCCGCGACAACGTCAACCAGGCCATCCACCGCATCACCTCCAACATCCAACTGTGACCGGCGAACCCGACACGATCGCGCAAACCGTACTCGCCCGGCTCGACCTGTTCACGTCACGCTCGGCGGTGCGGCTGTCCCATCACGAACTCGCGCCCCAACTCACGATCGACGACTACGCCGGCTACCTGCTGCTGACCGATTACGGCCAGGCCGATCGGCGCGACCCACTGACCCGCCTGGCCGAGGGGGTGCTTGACGCGCTGCGCAAGGCCGACCTTCCGGCGCGCGGCGCGGTGGTCAAGCGTCGGCCGGATGATCTGCATCGTCACGCCGGCGAAGATACGCCGCAGCTTCTCGTCGGCGACGCGCCGCCCGATCGCTTCGAAGTCACCGAAGGCCCGGCCGTGTTCGTCGTCTCGTTCACCGATGCCGGGTTCGGCACGGGCCTGTTCCTCGACATGGCGCCCGGCAGGAAGTTCGTGCATGAACAGGCGCGCGATCGTCGCGTGCTCAACCTGTTCAGCTATACCGGCCCGTTCAGCATCGTCGCGGCGCTCGGCGGCGCCGCGTCGGTCATCGAGGTCGACACCTCACGCAAATGGCTCGACTGGGCCCGGGCCAACCAGCGCCGCAACCACCTCGCCTACGGCCACGTCCGCCAGCGACCCGACGACGCGATCAAGGTCCTCGCCCGTCAGAAAAACGCCAGCTTCGACATGATCGTCTGCGACCCGCCGGCGTATGCCAATCCCCGCCCCCGGAAGGGGCGAAAGCCTCGACGCTTCACGATCGAACAGGGCTACAAGGCGATGGCCGCCGACTTCGCGCGCGTCCTCGCCCCCGGCGGCCTGCTGGTCGCCTGCTGCAACCACGCCCAGACCTCGGCGAGAACCTTCCGGGGCTGGCTGCCCGGGTCGTTGAAGTTCGAGCACTGGATCGAGCCCGGCGCCGATTTTCTCCCGGGCCCGGGCGCGGATTACCTGAAGATCGCCGTCTGCGCCAAGGCGTGACCCTGACGAAAGACAAGCGGCGCGCCGCATGGAATCGGCACGCCGCCGGGAAGAGCGGGGTTGCAGTCGTTCACGTCACCGCCGCCGTCGAACCACCAGCATCGCGCCCACGCCCAGCAACGCCAGGCTCGCCGGCTCGGGCACCAGCAGTGTGATCTGGCCGTCGTCGCGGTCGCCGTAATCGAGGGTGTAGCCCGTGCCGTCCAGGCCGTTGATCTGGCTGAACGCCCCGTTCAACGTGCCGGTGTAAGTGGCGATGACATAGTTGGTCACGTCGTCGAACGTGCCGGTGAGGTTGAGGATGCTGGTGACGTCGGACAGGGCCAGGTCACCGTCGACGACGAGGGTATCGCTGTCGCCGGCGCCGACTTCGACGTCGAAGTTGCCGTCGAGGGTGGTATCCCCGACGGCCAGGTCGCCGATGCTCGTCCGGGCGCAATCGTAGCTCCGGTCGCAATGACAACGAACGTGTTGACATCGCCGCCGCCGCCGAGCGTGCCGCCGTCGACGAACACCCCGCCGAGGTTGGCGTTGGGGGTAATCGATCCGGTCACCAGCAGCGTGCCTTCGGTGATGGTGGTCTTGCCGTTGTAGGTGCTGTCACCCGCCAACTCCCACGTGCCGGCGCCCTGCTTGTCGATGCGGCCGACGTTGGCGTTGGCGTTGTTCACCTCGCTGGTGATCGCGCCGGTGATGCGGCTGCCGGTCGCGGCGCCGTCGAGCACCAGGTGGTCGGCCCGATCCATGTCCAGCGCCCCGACGATCGTGTTCGCGTCGGCGATGACGAAAAAGTCATGGCCGCTGTTATCGTTCAGATTCAACTGGGTGATGGCCAACTGGTAGTCGTGCCCGCCGGTGGCGGTGATGCTGGCGTTTGTGTTGTTCCCGACGATCGAGTTGACGTTGATCACCGGGATCGTCAGCGTGCGCCCCGCACCCGCGCCGGTTTCCTGGTCGACGTCGATCTGCAACGGCCCGTGACTCTTCTCGATGCCGGCGAAGTTGTAGGTCGTATCCGCATCGTCGCGAAGATTGAGCTTGAGGTTATTGAAGGCTTCGTTGGCGATGGATCCGGTGCCCGCGGCATTGGGATCTCGCAACTCGATCGTCACGCGACTGTCGAAGGATTCCATACCACCGCTGAACCCCGAGTTGTCCTGCGTGAACACATACACCGGGTTGCCGAATCCCACCAGCGACAGATCCAACTTGCCCGTCCCGCTGAGTTGGCCGTTGAAGGTGATGGTCGTGTTGACGCGGTCGGTCATGATCGTTCCGCCGCCGGCGTTGACCGTGATGTCGCGGCTGGTGGCGTAGCTGGCGCCGTTGTCATAGACCATCGCCCCGCCGTCGAAGGTCAGGTCCGCGCCGGCGGCGCCGAGGTTGTCATCCGACGTGTAGTTCACCTGTCCCCCGGCGAACGTGGTCCCGCCGGCGTAGGTGTTGACGCCCTTGAGTGACAGTGTCCCGTCGCCGGCCTTGATCAGCCCGCCGTTGGACACGACGTTCTGCACGGTCAGCGTCCGGGCCGCGGCCACGTCAAACGTGCGCGGCGCGCCGCCCAGGTCAACGTTCAGCTTCTCATTCGCGGTGGTGCTGCCGATCGTCACGTTGGCGTTGGAACCGCCGGCGGTATCGACATTCACGTTGCCGTCGAGCGTCAGCGTCTGGTCCGCAACGCCGTCGGCCCGCAACGTCACGCCAAAGTCGCCGTCGTAGCCGAAGTTTAGCAGCGGCCCGGTCGTGTGACCGGCGTCGAACGTGGCGACCTGGCTGCCGGTCAACGTCAACGACGCGGGGAAGTTGCCGTCGACCACACCCCCGGCCCAGTTGTTGGCATCGAGGTAGTCGTACGTGCCGCCCGCGGTGGGCAGCCAGTCGGCCTGGGCGGTGCCCAGGGATCCAGCCAACATGATCGCGACCATGGCCGCAGTCCGCTTCGCGATATTCATCATTGCCTCCAAGCCTGTGCAAACACAGCTTCAACATCATCCTTATCCACCCGCCAGCTCGCACGCACGAGCCACCGACAGTTTCCCGGCCGTACGGTAAATACGGTATACAATAAACATACACCACAGTATGCGCCTGTCAAACGGATTCGGCTACGATCCGATCCCTGAAGCCCACAGGTCACCATCCCGGTGTCATCAAGATGCCGCCGATGCCATCGGCGGCTTTGTGGCTGGAGCCGGGCGGGACCAACGGTTACGCACACCGCTTTGTCACCCCTATTCAGGTGAGTCGGCGTAAATGATATATATTGCAGGGGATACAGCGGTGAAAATTTTTTCGCCATGTCCGGCCTGACATGACACTGACATGGATCCGACACGGTCGCTTGTACTGGTATGTCTCGTACGTACGCGAGGTTACCGATCGGCGATCCCGGCGCGGTGGCGGTTACCCCCCCCCATGCGGACAGGGCGGGGGTCGGTTGCCGGGGGTCAGTTGTCGGTGGTCAGGAGCCAGTTGAAGAACCCGAACCCCGAACCCTCCATCACGGAAACGCGACGCTGCGGTCTTCGTGGGCGGGGGGAAGGGACGGCGGGCCCTTCCGGGGGTTCCGGGGGCTGGAGGCGTGGCGGACGCGGGCGTGTTGGCGGGGGCAGACGATGTCGATCTGTCGCACCCGCACGAGGTGCAGGGTCATTGCCCCAACG
This sequence comes from uncultured Planctomycetaceae bacterium, assembly GCA_964473545.1. Lineage (GTDB taxonomy): Bacteria > Planctomycetota > Phycisphaerae > Phycisphaerales > Zrk34 > CAYWKS01. The sequence goes on along the minus strand of CAYYPN010000001.1, from coordinate 20,431 downwards.
TCCGCCCCGCGCGACAGGCGGGCGCTGGCGCCGTTGGTGAGTACGACGTTGAGCTCCCGCGTCACGTCGCCGGTGGCGACCGACTCGATGACCAGCGGCGTGTCGGCCTTGTTGGTCACGGTCGCCGCCCGTTCGTCGCTGGCGATGGTCAGGTCTTCACGCTCGAGCGCCGCGTCGCCGGACAGCTCGATGCGCTCGTGGACGGGTTGGTCGACGTTGAACACCGCGACGTAGCGGTCGGAATACTCGGCGAGATAGCCGGGCAGCTCGATGGTGCGTTTGGCCGGGTCGCTGGGCGAGGCGAGTTCGAGGACGACGGGCGTGCCGATGTGCTTCTCCAACATGGGTTCGTAGGCATAGCCGACGTTGGAGATGATGGTCTGGCCGATCTGGTTGACCTCGGCGGAGGACTGGCTGACGACGGTTCCGGGTCGGGCCTTGGCGAACTGGCCGATGACGGCGCCCAGGGCCTTGGCACCGGCGTCGCGGACGGTGTTGAACATATTGCGGAACCACCGGATGGACCGTCGCCAGGCGGCGGGATGGAAGCGGGCTTCGACCTGGCGGGCGCGGGTGCGCAGCTCGTCATCGGTCAGGCCGCCGACGTAACGGCTGATCGCCAGGACGTTGGCCAGCTCTTCGTCGTAGAGCATGTAGCTCGACTTGACCAGGCCTTGCGCGGTCATGTAGGGCGCGTCGTAGATGACTTCGACCCCCTTGGCGTACACGCGAAGGTCGCCCCAGATGCACCGGCCGGCCGTGGTCTGCAGGGTGATGTGATAGTCATCGATGAGCTTGAGGCAACGGTCGCGGCGGCGCTGGGCGACGATCGCGCCGACGATCGCAGCCAGAAAGATCAGCCCGATGCTCATCCAGAAGATGTCGCTGAAGGTGGCGCTGATCGAATCGGTCTGGGCGAGGAGGAGCGTAAGCATGGGGATATGTTACCGCGATGCGGGGGGGAGCCGCATGGTGGGTGGATGGGATCTCCTGGGGAATGCCCGCGGGGATCCGTGCGGAATCCCCGCGAAGGCCTTCGGCCATCGTGGGGCTTTACTGGTTGACCAGGCGGAAGCGGATGGGGACGCGGACGGCACCCGGGACGGGTTGGCCGTGGCGCATGGCCGGTCGGAAGCGGGCGCGTTGGACGGCATCGCGGGCCGCGTCGACCAGGCGCGGAAAGCCGGGATCGCTGATGACCTCGATGTTCCGGGGGCGGCCGTCGGGATCGACGGTGACGTGGAGCAGGACCAGGCCTTCCTCGCCGCGGCGGCGGCTGATCGTCGGGTACGTCGGGCGGGGCAGGTCGGTCACGACCGCGTCACGGGTCACGCCGGCGGCGCCCTGCGTGGCGCGGGCCTCGGGTTGCGGGCTGCTTGAGGCTTGAACGGGTTTGGCGTGCACGAGCGAGGGGCGCGGCTGGGTTGCGGATTCGGGTTCGGGCTGGGGGTTGGAGGCGACCCGAGCCGGCGCTTCGCTGTGGCTCGGCGTGGTGGGGCGCGGGACGGGTTCGGGCAGCGGTCGGGCCCGGGCGTGGGTCGAGTCGATGGTGGCCGGACCGTCCCTGGGTGTTGGTTGATACTCGAACTGGGCGACCCGCGTCGGCTTCGCGGCGGGCATGGGCGGGCGATCGGGCTGGACCCGGGGCGCGGCAACCGGCGCCACTTGCTCCAGTTGCTCGCCACGCTCGAGGGCGGCCAGTTGCTCGGGGCTGAGGAACCGCACCATCACCGCGGCGTTGCCGGTGGCGAACGCGATGCGCGGCTCGACCGTCGCATCGGCAAGCTCCGGGTCGCCCGACATGAACACCGCGCCGAACACCGCGACATGCACCAGCACCGACACGATCAGCGAGCGGCGTTTCCTCATCAAACCGCGACCGCGCCGCAAGGAGACGATATGCGGCGCGGTCCGGTTGGAGGCTTGGTCATCGGCGGCCGCGGCCTCATCCGCCAGCGCCGCCAGGGCAAGCTCGGCCTGTTCGTAACTCAGTAGCGAATCTCCACGCTCATCACGAGGTTGCGGCCGGGCATGTTGTGGCCTGACCCGTGCACGCGGTAGTCCTCGTCGGTGATGTTCTCCAGGCCCACCGCGATCGTCGTCCACTCGGTCGGGTCGTACCCGACGCGGAGGTCGGCGACGGCGTAGCCGGGCGTGCCCTGGGCCGGGATGCGGTCGGTGTCGGACTTGTCCCGGGCGCTGAGGCGGTCGCCGTCGCCGGCGAAGCGGGCCAGGCCCTCGATCCACAGCGGCAGGTTGTTCGACTCATACCGCAGGCCGACCTGCCCCATGGGCGGGGCGATCCGCGAGGGGTAGTCATCGAAGACCGTGCCGTCAGCGCGGATGCTCTGAACCTCGCCATCGAGGTAGGCGAAGTTGCCGAACAGGGTCATCTCGGGAGCGAACCGCCACGCCAGGCCGAATTCCACGCCCTGCATGTAACCTTCATCGGAGTTAATCTTGCCGAACTCAACGCCGGGGCCGGTCGGCACACGCAGAATCTGGTCCTCGATGAAGTAATGGAAGAAGCTGGCCTCGGCGGTGAGGTTGTCGTGGCGGGTCTTGGCGCCGACTTCGACCATGAGGTAATGCTCGGGGTCGAGGTTGGGCGCGGGGGTTTCGACGCCGCCGCCGAAGTCGGTGTCGCGCGACAGGTCCGAGAGGTTGGGCGAGCGGAAGCCCTGGCTCGCGCCGCCGAACACCGCATAACGCTTGGCCGGATCGACAAACCAGATCACGCGCCCGTTGCCGGCGAAGTTGTACCACTGCTCGTCGATGCTCTGCGACGTGTCGTTGACGTTGACCCGCCCGGCGTCGGCGGCGGCGAAGGTGAACCGTCCGCCGAGGATCACCTCGACCTGCTCGCCGAGGGCGATGGTGTCCTGCACGAACACCCCCAGCAGGTCATACGTCGCGTCGTCGGCCACGGGTCCCTGGATCGGGTTGGTGGAGCTGAAGGAGGCGACCCAGTCGCGGTAGTAATCCAGGCCGTAGACGAGCGTGCCGATCGGCGTGGGGCTTTCGGCCTGCACCCAGAAGCCGAGCGTGTTCACGTCGAAGCCCTGTTCATCCTGGCGATCGTCGCCGAACCCGCGGATGCGGTCGCGCACCTCGGCCTGGCGCTGCCACGAGAGGCTGGCGTGCCAGTTGGACACCGGGCCATCGAGGCCCTCGGCATGGGCCTGCACGTAGGCGAGGCTGCGCTCCTGGTCGAGGTCGCGGCGTTGCTCGCCGCTGTCGGTGGTGCCCTCGAAAGGTTTGGCCCAGTGAGTCTTGTGCGTGCGCGGGGCGTTGTTCTGCCGCATCATCTGGTACGCGGCGACGAGTCGAACCTGGTCATTAAGGAAGTGCTCGACCTTCACGTCGGCGTGCCACTCGTCGTAGGCGGTGTTGGGCTGCAGACCCGTGCCGTTGCCGGCGCGGAGGTCGCCGAAGTTGCGGTACGTCCCACCGCCGACCGCGCCCCAATCTCCGTAGCCGAAGCTCAGTTCGCTGCGAACCGCGTGAGAGTTCTCGGCCGTCGCGTAGCGGTAGCGCGTCTTGCCGGCCCAGTGATCGGCCTCGTTGTACGCATATGGGTTGATCGTCAGGGCGTTGACCGTGCCGCCGATGGCGTCGGAGCCATACAGCACGCTGGACGGACCCTTGACGACTTCCAGGCGATCGACGATCGACGCGTCGAGGGTGCCCCAATACTGGTTGGGGCCGGGGCGGAAGACGGCGTTGTTCAGGCGGATGCCGTCAATGAGGAAGAGGTTGCGGAAGCTGGTGAACCCGCGGATGTAGGGTGAGCCGTGGCTGACCGCAGTTTCCTGGACCATGATGCCCGGCACGTCGCGCAGGGCCTGGGGCACGGTGCGGTACTGGCGGCGGTTCATCTGCTCGCCGCCGACCACGTCCGTCGCGTAAGGCGTCTCATACCGCGCCATCCGCGAGCGTGTGGCGGTAACAATGTACTCGTTCATCCACGCTTCGGGAATGTTCGGGTCGCGCAGCTCCATCTCCGCGTCGGTCGGCATGGGACTGTCGGCCAACGCGGGGACAGCCAGGCAGACGAGCAACATGCAAAGGGGCAATCTGGCGGACATTAAGGACTCCTTGTAAAGGCGGGGTTTGGCGAATGGTAAACCCATGCGACCGCCGTCTGCAGAAGTTGCATACCCAGCCCCGGCCCGGGCGAGGCGAGGGCCGCCCAACCGGGATATACTGGCCGGTCATGTTGACCCGTCGCATCATTCCGTGCCTCGACGTCCGCAGCGGGCGCGTGGTCAAGGGCGTGAACTTCGTCAACATCCGCGACGCCGGCGACCCCGTCGAAGTCGCCCGCCGCTACGACGAACAGGGCGCCGATGAGCTGGTGTTCCTGGACATCACCGCCAGCCACGAGAATCGCCAGATCATCTTCGACGTCGTCCGCCAGGTCGCCGAGCAGTGCTTCATGCCCTTCACCGTGGGCGGGGGCATCCGGACGATCGACGACGTGACGCGGCTCGTGCAGGCCGGCGCGGAAAAGGTCAGCATCAACACCGCCGCCGTCACCCGCCCCGAGATCGTCGAGCAGACCGCCCGCCGCTTCGGCCGGTGCGCCACCGTCGTCAACATCGACCCCAAACGCGTCGACCGCAGGGACTTCGTCGAACGCACCGGACACGAACCCCAAGGCCCGCTCAGCAGCGACGGCCGGGTGTTCGAAGTCCACACCCACGGCGGGCGCACCCCGACCGGCCTCGAAGCCGTCCCCTGGGCGAAGCGCGTCGTGGAGATGGGCGCCGGCGAGATCGTCTTGACCAGCATGGACGCCGACGGCACCCGGGACGGTTACGACGTGGAACTGACCCGGGCGGTGGTCGAGGCGGTGAACGTTCCGGTTGTCGCCTCGGGCGGGTGCGGCTCGCCCGAGCACATGGCCGCGGTCCTCAAAGCCACCGACGAAGGCGGCGCCGGCGCGTCGGCCGCACTCGCCGCCAGCATCTTCCACTACAACGAATACACCGTCGACCAAACCAAGCAGTACCTTGCCCAGCAGGGTGTGCCCGTCCGTCTAGCCGAGGGAATTGCCGTATGAACTCCGATGTGGATCGACAACCGCTGGACATCAACGTCGAGCAGGTCGGCAAGGAAGATCGCCTCAAGGGCAATCGCCTGCGCAAGTGTTTCCAGCAGGCGATCAAGTACGAGGCGTCGGACCTGATCGTCAAGCCCGACATCGCCCCGCGCCTGCGCGTCAAGGGCGAGTTGCGGGCGCTCAAGTCCGAGGCCTTCACCGAGCGGGAACTGCTCGAAACCGCCGAGCAGTTGTTTACCGCCGGGCAGATGGAGCACTTCCGCACGCACGGTTCGGTGGACATGGCGTACGACTTCGATGACGACAATCGCTTCCGCGTGAACGTGTTCCTCGCCCGAGGGCACATCGCCGTCGCCGCCCGCCGCGTCAGCAGCGAGATCCTTTCTTATGAACAACTGCACCTGCCCGAGGTGCTGGGCACGGTCGCCGAGGCCACGCAGGGACTGGTCCTGCTGTGCGGCGTGACCGGCAGCGGCAAGAGCACGACCATCGCCTCGATGATCCAGCAGATCAACGAGAACCGCGCCTGCCACATCGTGACACTGGAAGACCCGATCGAGTACATCTTCAAGGACGCCAAGTCGGTGGTGAACCAGCGCGAGGTCGGGGTGGACGTGCCGGACTTTGCCACGGGGTTGCGGGCGCTGGTGCGTGAGAATCCCGACGTGGTGCTGATCGGCGAGCTGCGCGATCGCGAGACGTTTGAGGCCGCGATCCAGGCCGCCGAAACCGGTCACCTGGTGTTCGGCACCGTCCACGCGTCCAGCGCCAGCCAGGCGTTCGGACGGATTTACAACCTGTTTCCCCCGAATGAGCGGGACCTGATCCGCGAGATGTTCGGGGCGAACATGAAGGCGGTGATCTACCAGCGACTGCTGCCGTGCCTGCGGGAGGACCTGTCCCGGGTGCCGGCGGTGGAGGTGCTGCTGAACAGCCCGGTGGTCTCGAAATACATCTATGATGAGCGTGAGTCCGAACTGGGCGACGTGATCCGCGACAGCCGTGAGGCCGGCATGCTCGACCTGACCAGCAGCCTTGTCGATCTGGTGCAGAAAGAGTACATTCATCCGCGTGTGGCGATGTCGGCGGCTCACAACGCCGACGAGTTGAAGATGCGGCTGAAAGGGATTCGCACGACCGGATCCTGAATCGGCACAACAGGCCCGGCCGCCACGCCGCCGACCGTTCGACCCCCCTGCCTGTGAGGCGCCCGCTGATGCCCGCTCTGCTTGCCGCTGAACCGGTGTTCATGGTCAGCATCTTCAAGCCGTTGTTGATGTTGGTCGTCGTATTGGCCTGGGCTCGCTGGGCGAGCATCCTCGACAAGGACGCGGGCTACTTCTATCTCCAACGCCGCATGCTCAACGGCCTGACCCTCGGGGCCGGCGCACTCGGGCTGCTGCTGTGGCTGGTCATCCCCTGGTTCTGGCTCGGGCTGCTGCTGTTCCTGATGTTCACCGTCGGCGCCGGCGTGGCCTACGTGATGATCCGCAACCCCAAGGTCCCCGACAACGAACGCTGGCACCTCAGCACCGCCGGCATCCAGCGCATCCTCCTCCAACGCGAACAGGCCAGCGCCGAACGCGACGTCGCCCTTCGCTTCGTCGGCAAGTCCAGCGAGTCGGCCAGCCACTTCAAGCCCGTCCCGCTCCAGGAAGACCCGCAGTACCAGGCCCACATCTCCCTCGACGCCCTGTTCACCACCGCCCTCCAGCAGCGGGCCGAGAAGATCGACATCGCCCTGAGCGGCAACGACCTGGCGGTGCGCCTGCACGTCGACGGCGTGCCGTACCGTCACGATGCAATGCAGCCGGGCGAGGCCCTCGCCGCGATCGACTACCTCAAGTGGCAGTGCGGCCTGGACACCGACGACCGCCGCCGCAAGCAGGAAGGCACCACCCGCATCGACCTCGGTGAACTCGGCCAGCACAACCTCGAAGTCGAAACCGCCGGCTCCACCCGCGGGCTCACGCTCAAGATCGACATCGACCGACGCAAGCAGCTCAACCGGCCGTTCGAGGAACTCGGCCTGCTCGAAAGCCAGCACGATCAGCTCAAGCCCCTGCTGGTGGAAAACGAAGGCCTGGTCATCGTCGCCGCACCGCCGGACCACGGCCGCACGACCACGCTCTACGCCCTGCTCCAACAGCATGATCCGTACCTGACCGACATCCACACGCTCGAACAACCGATCGAAACCGACGTCGAAGGCGTCAGCCAGCACGCGCCGGGCGAGTCAGGCTGGAGCAAGTCGCTCAACAGCCTGCTCCTGCGCGACCCGGCGGTGGTCATGGTCGGCCAGATCGCCGACACTGAAACCGCCAAGCTCGCGGCCAAGGCGGCGACCGATCACAAACGCATCTACGTCGGCATTCGCGCCGACGACACCTTCGCCGCACTCAAGGCCTGGGCCAAGACGGTCGGCGACCTGGAACTGGTCGGCCAGGGCACTCGCGCGGTGATCTGCCAGCGGCTGGTGCGCAAGCTCTGCACCGTGTGTCGCCAGGCGTATCAACCCGACGCCGCGGCGCTCAAGAAGCTCAACCTGCCGGCCGACCGGATCAAGGAACTGTACAAATCCAGCGGACGCATCCCCGCCCCCAAGGACCAGACCCAGCCCTGCCCCACGTGCAACGGCCTGGGCTTCCACGGGCGCACCGCGGCCTTCGAAGTCATGGTCCTCGATGAACAGGCCCGCCAGTTGCTCGGCAAAGGCAACCTGAACGGCCTGCGGTCGCACGTCCGCAAAAACAAGATGCTCTGGCTCCAGGAAGCGGCGCTGGCCAAGGTCGTCAACGGCCAGACCAGCATCAGCGAAGTCATGCGAGCGCTCGGCCAGGCCGAATCCTCCGGCAAGAGCGGCGCCGGGCAAACCGCGGCGACCAAAGGAGGCGCGTCGTGATCGTTAACCTCCTGCTTGTCGCGTTCGTGATCCTCATGGCCGTGTGGTTCGGCTCGCAGGGGCTGTTCAGCGCGATCCTGCACCTGGTGGTCACGCTCGTGGCCGGATCGTTGGCACTGGCGGTGTGGGAGCCGCTGACCGTGGGGTACCTCCTGGAGCGGATGCCCGAGTATGCGTGGGGCGTGGGCTTGCTCGCGCCGTTCGTGTTGCTGATGGTCGGCCTGCGCGTCGCGGCGGACAAGCTCGCGCCGGGCAACGTCGACTTCCATAATCTCGTCAACCTCTTCGTCGGCGGCGCGGTCGGTGTGATCATCGGCCTGGTCACCGCGGGGTTCCTGGTCATCGGCCTGCAATTCATCAGCACCGGCGTGCCCGGGTACCAGCCCTACCGCCTGGGTGCCGCCGGCCGCATCGAACGATTCGATACGCTCTGGCTGCCGGCCGACACGTTCGCCGGGTCGGTCTTCGCGGGCCTGAGCACCGGGCCGTTCAGTCCGACCCTTTCCGATGCGACGGTGAGCAATCGCCAACCGCGCCTTGCGGTGTCGGCGGGCCTGTTCCAGATCACCGCGCGCCAGAACGCCCGCAAGGCCATCCGCCCGGGCAGCGTCACGATCGACCGGTTCTTCGAGATCAACCCGTCCGATGCGCCGTACGCCCAGAAGCCGGCCGGCGACCAGCGGGTGTACGTCGTCGGCATGGAGATCGCCGTCAACCAGGCCGCCGACCAGGACGGCCAGTTCACCGCCAGCGCCGCGCAGTTGCCGATGCTGGCGGTCAACCCGATCGATTCGTCGAGTGCGCAGTTGATCCTGCCGCATGGCTGGGTGCATCGCGTGGGCGAGGCGTACGGCACGCTGCACACGCCGGGCGATCGCCTGTGGACCAAGTCCGCCGACACCGACATGGTCGACGTGATCTACCACGTGCCCGCGGGTCTGGAGCCGCGCTTCGTCCGGGTCAAGCAACTGCGGCTGGACCTGCCGGACGAATCGGCCGTCGCCACGGAAGACATCGTCGGTTGGATCGAGAACACGCGGTGGACGCGGCCGAAGCCGCAGCCCGACCTTGCCGACGTGGACAGCAACGACCTCGAACCCGGCGCCGGCCCCGGGGCGGAGGTCGAGGCGCTGAAGGTCGGCGTCGGCGGGCGCCTGCCCATGCCGCTCAACCTGAATACGCTGACGCACCACTCCCAGAACCTGCGCATGACCGACGACAACGCGATCATCTCCGCGACCGGCCAGATCAACTATGACCGCATGGATCGGCCGCACCGCAACCTCGTCGTCGATCGCATCCACAGCCCCAGCGCCCAGCGGATCGTGCGGATCGAGATGACCGCCAGCCGCGCCCGATCGCTGCTGGGCAAGGCGATGCAATTGGCCGCCCGCACGCAGACGCCCATGCTCGTCGATGAAGACGGCTACACCTATCGGGCCGTCGGCGCGATACGGGTCAGCGAACCGGTCATCCACCTGGACATCGACACGACCCGGACCATCGACTACCTGGGGCAGATCCGCGATATCGATCAACTCTCCGGCGACGACACGCTCATCCTCTACTTCCGCGTCAGCCGCGGCTCACACCTGGTCGAATTCCGAATCGGCAACGCCAGCGAGCAGACGCTGGATGTGAATGTCGAGTAAGCGAAAGCCAATAACGAAGTAGCGCGGTTTCCGTTTCTCTGTAGCGTGCCACACCTTGATCCCCACGGCTCAAGGTGTGCGGGCGTGGTCACACCTTGCCCCTGGCGGGCTCAAGGTGTGGCACCATAACGCTGCGTTGCAAGTGAAACCGCGCCATTCGCTACTTCGCTTTTGGCTGGACGCCTATTAACCGCCGAGCAGGCGTTCCACGAAATGAATGTCCGTATCCCCGCCGACGAAGTGGCTGTTGTTGAGCAGGCGCTGGTGGAGGGAGACGGTGGTGGCGATGGGGGCGATCTTGAATTCGCTCAAAGCGCGTTGCATGCGCAGGCGGGCGTCTTCGCGGGTCGCGCCGTGCGTGATCAATTTGGCCAGGAGGGAATCGTAGTTGGGCGGGATGCGGTAGCCGACGCAGGCGTGGGTATCGACGCGAACGCCGGGCCCGCCGGGCACGGTGAACCGCGACAGTTCGCCGGGCTGGGGGATGAACTTGCGGCTCGGGTCCTCGGCATTGATGCGGCACTCGATGGCGTGGCCGGTCTGCGTGATGTCCGCCTGCTTGAACGGCAACGCCTCCCCCGCGGCGATGCGGATCATCGTCTGCACGATGTCGATGCCGGTGATCATCTCGGTGACCGGATGCTCGACCTGCACGCGGGTGTTGACTTCGAGCAGGTAGAACTTGCCGTCCGCCGGGTCGTAGAGGAACTCGACGGTCGCCGCGCCGTAATAACCGGCCGCCTTGCACAGCCGCACCGCCGCCCGGCCGAGCTGTTCGCGGATTGTGTCGTCGATCACGGGGCTGGGCGCTTCCTCGATGAGCTTCTGGTGGCGGCGCTGCATGGTGCAGTCGCGCTCGAACAGGTGCACGGTGTTGCCGTGCTTGTCGGCGAGGATCTGCACCTCGATGTGGCGGGCGTGTTCGAGGTACTTTTCGATGTAGACCGTGGCATCACCGAACGCGGCGTCGGCCTCGGCCATCGCGCTGTGCAGGCCGGACCGCAGGGCGATGTCGTTGTGAGCCACGCGCATCCCGCGCCCCCCGCCGCCCGCCGCCGCCTTGATGATCACCGGGTAACCGATGTCGCCGGCGGTCTTCATCGCCTTGTCCTCATCTTCGATCTTGCCCTTGGAACCGGGGAAGATCGGCACCTTGTGCTTCGACGCCAGTTGCCGGCACGAGACCTTGTCGCCGAGCAGTTGCATGCTTTCGACACTGGGGCCGATGAACTCGATGCGACAGGAGCGGCAGACCTCGGCGAAGTGCGCGTTCTCAGCGAGGAAGCCGTAGCCCGGATGGATCGCATCGACATTGGCGACTTCGGCGGCGGAGATGATCGACGGGATATGCAGGTAGCTCTGGCCCGCCGGAGCGGGCCCGATGCAGATCGCCCGGTCGGCAAGGTCGAGGTACGCCGCGCCTTTGTCGGCTTCGCTGAACACGGCGACGGATTCGATGTCCATCTCGCGCGCAGCGCGCATGATCCGCAACGCGATCTCACCACGATTGGCTATGAGTATCCTGCTGAACATTAAGCTCGGGTCGTTAAGGGTGGCGCGCCGGTCAGACGCGGTTAGTCCGGCTTGACCAGGAACAGCGACTGGCCGAATTCGACGGCCTGACCGTTGGATGCCTGGACCTTTTCGATCGTGCCGGTCGTTTCGGCCTTGATCTCGTTGAACACCTTCATCGCCTCGATCACGCAAACCACCGTCTCGGCATCGACGCGCTGGCCGACGCGGACAAACGGCTCGGCGTCGGGGCTGGGCGAGGTGTAAAAAGTACCGACCATGGGACTGGCGATTTCATGCATCCCGGCGGTGTCGGCGGCGGGCGCCGCCTCGGCTGGCGCGACCGGTTGCACCGATCCGGGCGCCGCGGCGGGCGTGGCCTGAACGACCGGCCCGACGGCGGCGTCGCCCGGGCCCTCCGGCCGCCGCAACGTCACCTGCTCGTCCTGGTCCTTCAGGTGCAGTTCGCAAAGATCATTGTCCTTCATGAGCTTGACCAGCTCACGGAGTTTTCGCATTTCAATCATGTCCAAACCCTTGCTCGCCTGGTGGCGCCCGGCGGGGGTGTCCCTGTAGCGTCAAAACCAGCCTAAATAATCGCGGATTCCAGCGATGAGGGCAAGGTGCTCAGCTTGCGATGCCCGGTGTTCGTCACCAGCACGTCGTCCTCGATCCGCACGCCGCCCACGCCCGGCAGGTACACGCCCGGCTCGACGGTCACGACGTTGCCCTCGACCAGCTCGCCCCTGGAGCGCGGGCTGAGCGTCGGTTGTTCGTGCACGTCCAACCCGATGCCGTGGCCCAGGCCGTGGCCGAACTGATCGCCGTAGCCGGCGTCGTTGATGACCTGCCGCGCCGCGGCATCGACGTCCTTGAGTTTGGCCCCGGGACCGATGGCGTCGATGCCCGCCCGCTGGGCTTCGAGCACCACGTGGTAAACCTCGATCAGCTTCTTGCTCAACCCGCCGATCGCCACGACCCGCGTCAGGTCGCCGGTATAGCCGCCGGCCATGGCGCTGAAGTCGATGAGGATGGGCGTGGTCGCCTTGACGCGGGTGCGGCCGACGATGTGGTGCGGCAGCGATGAGTTCGGCCCGATCGCCACGATCGTCGGAAAGCTCACCCCTTCCCCGCCGATCCAGCGCATGTTGTACTCGAGCATCGCGACAAGCTCGGCTTCACTCATGCCCGGGCGAATCTGGTCGAGCGTCTGATGCCACGCCTGCTCCTGCACCGCCAGGGCCCGGCGGATCTGGCGCAGCTCCATGTCGTCCTTGACCGCGCGATGCTCCAGCAACCAACTGTCGGTCGGCTTGAGCTTGATGTCCTTGAGCTTGCTCGACAGCTTGCGTTGCGTGAACACGGTCATGTGTTCGGACTGGATGCCGAGCGTTTTGATCTTCAGGTCGCTGAGCGTGTTGGCCAGGGCGTCGCTCATCGGGCCGGTGCGCAACACCTTCTTGACGAACGGGCAAGACTGGTCGATCTGTTCATCGAAACGGCGGTCGCTGAGCAGGTAGACCTGGCGACTGGTGACCAGGGCCCAACTGTCTTCGCCGGGAAAGTCGCAGAGGTATCGCACGTCCGCCGGGTGGGTGGCCAGGAACCCGTCCAGCTCGGCCTCGTAGCAGCGGGCGCGCAGCTTGCGAACGCGGGCGCTGAGAAAGTCGGGCCAATCGGATGTCTTGCGCTTTCGCGTGGGGGGTGGTGCCATGGGTGTGAATTATAGCCGAATCGCTGGATTCAGCGGTCGACGGGGAAGCTGCGGGGATCACGCAGGGCGATCGGCTGGTCGAGCACTTCCTTGAGGACAATTGCCTTGCGGAGCGAACTGCGGTTGAGTTTGCCGATGTCGTAGCCCGCCCCGCCGCGGCGATGGCTGGCGTAGGCGCCGCTGCTCCAACTGGCGTGCAGCCCGCTGCAGTCGGTCGGGTGGCTGGGCATGCGGGAACGCTGGTCGGCGAAGGTCGGCTGCTGTTGCACTTCGCGGGCCGCGCCGACGGCGCGGCGGCGACGCTTCTGCAACGCCTCCTGTTCACGCTGGTGACGGGCTTCACGCTGGGCGCGGGCCTGGTCCTGACGCTGGGCCTGTTCACGTTGCTGCTTCTCAGCCCGGGCGCGGTGGCGGGCGTCGGTCTCGGCACGCTCGCGGCGACGCTGGCGGTCGGCTTCTTCGCGTTGGCGTTGTTGTTCGACGTAACCCGTGGGTTGACTCGGCGGCGGCGGTGGCGGCGTGCGGCGCTCGGCGGTCTGGGTCGAACGCTCCTGGCGTTGGCCTTGGCGCTGCCCCTCGCGCTGACGGGCCGCTTCACGGCGACGGCGGGCCAGTTCCTCCAACTGACGACGGCGACGTTCGGCCATCTCCTCCAGCTTGCCCGACGAGTCCGCAACCGGGCCCGGCTGACCGCCCTCCTCCTGCGCCGGGCGGCGTTGGCGCTTGCCCTTGGAACCCGACGAATCGCGGATGCTCTTGACCACCGACGCGATCATGATGATCGCGAAGATCACGATCGGCAACAGCCCCTCGATCACATCACTGAGGTCGGCCAGCATCACCGGGAACGTGGGCATGTGTGCGTTCATAACGGTTGACGATTCTACCCTCGATCGAACGTATCGGGCAATCGCGCGTCGAAGATCGGCCGCTGCGACAGCGGATCGCCGGGGTCGGTATGGCGTTGCAGTTCGTCCAGTTCCAACCCGTACACCGGGCTGAGGACCTCGCTGCGCAGCACGTCAGGCCAATCCCCCGACGCGGCCAGGCGGCCGTTGTGCATCAGCCACACCACGTCGGCGTAGCGAGCCGCGAGGTTCAGATCGTGCACCACGATCACCACCGCCAGCCCCTCGTCGGCCAGGCCCCGGATCACGCCCATCAGGTGGTGCACGTGGTACAGGTCCATCGCGCTGGTCGGTTCATCCAGCAGCATGACCCGCCCGGCCCCGCGCGATTGGGTGATCGCCCGCGCCAAAAGCACACGCTGCTGCTGGCCCACGCTCAACGTCGTCACCGGCCGGTCGACCAGCTCGCTCAGGTCGCACAATCCGATCGCATCGCTGACCGCGCTCAGGTCGCGCCGCAAGGCGAAGCGGCTCATCTCGATCACCTGCCTGACCGTAAAGGCGAACGACACGGTCGACCGCTGCGGCACGTAGCTGACGGTCGCGGCGCGGCGGCGGGCGGACAGGCGATGCGCCGCCACCCCGTCGATCGTCACCTTGCCCGTGCGCGGCGACAGTTGCCCGAGCATGAGTTTGAGCAGCGTCGACTTGCCCGCGGCGTTTGGTCCGATCACCGCATGCAGCCGCCCCGGCTCGACGGCGGTGGTCAACGACTCGATCACCGGCGCGCCGCGCGTGTAGGCGAAGCTGACGTTGTCGAGCGACAACACGGCCTGTGTGTCGGCCATCGTCATGCCATGCGCCCTTCGTCGAGGCTGCGGCGGAGCATCCACAGGAACACCGGCCCGCCGATCATCGCCGTGATGATCCCCACCGGCAGCAGGCCGATCGGATGCACGTACGCATCGACCGCCTTGACCGCCGCGTCGGCGCCGACCACCAGCACCGCCCCGGCCAGCGCTGACCCGATCACCAGCGGCCGATGCGCCGGACCCAACGCCAGGCGAACCAGGTGCGGCGCGATCAATCCAACGAACCCGATGGGCCCGGCGAGCACGACCGTGCCCGCGGTGAGGATGCACGCCAGCGCGAACAAACCCAACCGCAGTGTGCGCAGGCTCAGCCCCAGCGACGTCGCTTCGGCATCACTGAGCGTCGCCACGTCCATCGCCCGGCCCAGCAGCGCCGCGATCACCATGCACACGGTCAGCACGCCGCCGACCGACAGGATCAGCGTCAGCGACGCGTTCTCGTTGAAGTAACCCATCATGTACTCAGCCATGCGGGCCTTTTCGAGCGGTGCGATGAGGTAGGTGAAGAACATGATCGCCGCGCCGTTGATCGCGTTGACGATCACGCCGACCAGCAGCAGGCCCAGCGGATCGATCCACCCACGACGTTGGGCGAGCAGGTAGACCACGGCCATGACGCCCAGCGCGCCGACCACCGCGGCGACGTGTTCGGTGAAGCCGTGGCTGAGCGTGACGACGCCGAGCACGCTCGCCCCGGCGACCCACGCGCCGAGGACCACGCCGAGCGCCGCGCCGCTGCTGATGCCCAGGATGTAAGGCGAGGCCAGCGGGTTGCGCAGCAACGCCTGCAACAGCGCCCCGCTGACCGCCAGGGACGACCCCACGAACAGGCCGATCAGCAGCCGGTCCGTGCGAAACGACAGGTACTGGCCGAGTTTGTCCCAGTCGATGGCGCCGCCGTCGAGCCGGGGGATCGGTTCGCCGACGGCCAGGCGTGCGATCGCTGCCAGCGCGAGCAACACACCCAGGACGATGAACACCGTCGCCGGTCGCCGATGCCGGGCAGGTTGTGCAGCGGTCGCCGCCATCACCCAAGCTTACCGTGTGATCGGCGACGCGTCTTGCGACGTGTCGGGATCACTCAGAATCGCCTGGATATCCGCGGCCAGATCCGGGTGCAGCAGCCTTGCCAGCTTGCCCGCGATGCGCGGCATCGTCGTGCTCGGCAACAGCGCCTGCTCATCGACCAGCCAATGCACTCGCCCCGCGCGCACCGCAGCCACATCAAGGTCGGCCAGAATTGAGGGGATCTCCTGCGGCGGGTCGGAGCTTGCGGTATGGGCGATGATGATGACCCGGGGATTGAGGCTGACAATCTTCTCGCGGTCGAGTTGAGGGTAGTCGTTGATGCCGCCCGGCAACACGTTCACCCCACCGGCGAAGCTGAGCAACTCATCGAGAAACGTATCCGGCCCGGCGGCGGTCACCTTCGCCCCGACACCCACGACCAGCAACACGTCCGCCACCGGCTGCTCGATCGTCGCCACGCCCAGATTCGCCAGTTGCCACTCGATACGCTCGCGCAAGGCCCGGGCCTGCTCGGCGCGACCGATCGCTGCGCCCACGCCCACGCCGGTCGTGTCGTAAAGCGCCCGCTTGGCGTCGGCGACGGTGTCGATGCCGTAAGCGTGCAAACGCCAGCCATACTCGCGGGCCAGGGTCTGCATCTTCGTCGGCACGCCCGAGGCCGGGGGCTGCAGCAGAATCACCGTGGGGTCGAGGCTGAGCAGTTTTTCGTAGTCGTACTGGTTGAGATCGCCCACGATGGCCGGGCCTGTACCGGCAAGGGGGTCGAACCGGCCGACGCCGACGATCCGGTCGCGGGCGCCGAGATCGATGACCATCTGCGTCAACGCCGGGCTGAAACTGACAATGCGTACCGGGTCGCTTGCAGCGGTGTCGGGCATGGTCGTCGACGACGGCGCAGGCGCATCGTCACAACCGACGAGAAACCCCAACAGCAACCCGCAAGCCAAAAGCCGCAAACCGCACTTGAACATTGACCGGACCATGCGGCTGATCGTAAAGTGACTTCGTCAGGACTGTCAAAACGCCGTGGTTACGAAAAGTCAGGGGTGTGGTCATGAATTCATTCGGCGAGCGCGTCAAACGATTCGTGCAGCACCTGGCGGAAGACCCGTCGCAACCGAATCCCCCGACGCCGCACGACTCCACCGACGCAACGACCCCCTTCGCGGCCAGGCCCGCGGCGGCGGATGAAACCGGCGACACGGCCGACGCCCCACTGAGTCTCGACGAAGCGATCGCGCAACTGCTCGAGCGGCAGCATGACGTGGCGGTGCGCGTCGACCGCATCGCCGACCACATCGAAAAGCAGACCTCCCGGGTGGACGAGTTGACGTCGGCCCTGGATGCCTCGCAACAGGCAACCCACGACACGACCGGGCTCAACGAACACGTCGAACGCCTGGCCAAGGTCGTCGATGAATTGCCGCGCACGTCGGCGGCGCTGGGGTCCCGGCTGGATCAGCAGGAAAAAGACCTGACGACGATCCGCGAGGAATGCCAGAGCCTGCGGCGGGAGCTGCGGGCAACCGGCGAGTTGTGCGAGCGGGTCATGACCACCGTGCGTGACGCCTCGGAACGCGACGCCGCAGCCCTCGATTCGCTCAACCAGTCCTTAGGCGGCGCCGAACGACGGCTGGCCGAGGCGATTGGAGAAGCGGCCAAACCCGCGCGGCACACGATGACCGTCGCGATCATCTCACTGGTCATCAGCCTCGCCACGCTTGCCGGCGTGGGGTATCTGCTGGTGCGGCACCTTCAGTAATCAGTTCAGTTGCTGGCTGATCGCGGCCTTGAGTTCGGCAGCGGCGTCGTCGTCGAGTTGACCGGCGGGCCAGCGATAGCCCAGGCCGTCGTCGGGCGTGCGGGGGATGATGTGGAAATGCACGTGCATGACGACCTGGCCGGCGACTTCGCCGTTGTTCTGGAGCAGGTTCCAGCCGTCGCAACCGGTGGCCTGGGCGACGGCGGCACCGACTTTTTTGGCGGCCAAGCCGCACGCGGCGGCGGCTTCGTCGGAAAGCTCGTCGAGCGTGACCGCGTGGGCCTTGGGGATCACCAGCGTGTGTCCCCGGCTCAGCGGCCCGATGTCGAGAAACGACAGCACATGCTCGTCCTCGTAGACCTTGTGACAGGGAATGTCCCCGGCGACGATTTTGCAGAAGATGCAGTCGGCCATGAAAAACCTCCGCCCGTTGTGATACCGGCAGGCGGAGGTCAAGGTCAAGGAGAGGTTGCGGACTACTCCGCCTTGGGCTTTTCTTCGTCCTCGGCGGGCGCTTCGGCAGGGGTGTCGGTTTGAGCTTCGGCGGCAGGCTCTTCCGCTTCGGTGGTTGGGGCCTGGGCTTGGACTTCGGGCATGTCGGCTGAAGCCGACACGCCTTGGGCCGCGCCCTTGCGGAGTTTGGCGGCGAAGGCGGTGCGGTTGTTCTGCTTGGCGCGGCGGCGGGAGTGGCGACCGGCCACGCTGGGGCCGTCTTCGTCGCCGACGAGTTGGAGGACGACCAGGTCGCCGCCGTCGCCAATGCGATGCTTGCCCAGGCGGACGATGCGGGTGTACCCGCCGGGCCGATCGGCGTACCGGAGGGCGATTTCCTCGAAGAGCTTCTGGACGAGGGTCATGTCGCGACCGTCGGGATGCTCTTCGTAGATCGGGTCGCCGGTCTGCTTGTCGACGGTCACGAGCTTGCGGTCCTGAAGGCGGCTGAGGACCATGCGCCGGGCGTGCAGGTCGCCGCGTCTGGCGAGGGTGATCAGCTTCTCCACGAAGGGCTGAACGGCCTTGGCCTTCTGGAGGGTGGTGGTGATCTGCCCGTGCTGGAACAGCGCGGCGGCGAGGTTGCGGAACAACGCCGTGCGGTGTTCGGTGTCACGGGAGAGCGTGTATCCGGCGATCCCGTGGCTCATGGCCAAACTCCAAATTCAATACACCGTCCGCATGGAAGCGGAGCGGGCGGATTATTCCTCGTCGATGTCGACGTCGTCGTCTTCGTCGTCGTCGAGGTCGTCGCTGCTGAACGAATCCATCGGTTGAGCCGACTCGAACCCGACGGGCATGGCGACTTCAGCGCCCGGGGGTGGGGTCATCCCCATGGTGAGGTTCAGGTCGTCGAGCTTGCGTTTGATTTCGCGGAGGCTGGTCTTGCCGAACGCGCGAATCTTCAGAAGGTCCTGCTCGGTAAGCTGAACGAGCTGGCCGACGGTCTTGATGTCGGCCGACTCGAGGCAGTTGTTGGCACGGACCGACAGGTCCAGGTCGTCGATCGGCATGGCGAGCTTGCGGAGCATTTCGTCGTCGACGGCGGTGGCCGCGGCGGCGGCTTCGCTGACCGTCTCGTCACCCAGTTCGAAGTACTGGACGAACGGGTTGAGATGCTTGCGCATGATCTTGGCCGCCTCGACCAAGGCCATCTCCGGCGTCACCGCGCCGTTGGTCCAGACCTCGAGGGTGAGCTTGTCGTAGTTGGTCTTCTGGCCCACGCGGGTGTCCTCGACCTTGTAACGGACGCGGAGGACGGGCGAGTAGATCGCATCGACGTAGATGTCGCCAACCACCTGCTCCTCCTCCGACTCGTCCTGGAGTTCAGAGGCCGGCACGTAGCCGCGGCCCTTCTCGACGGTGAACTCGACGTCGAAGTCGACTTCCTCGGTGAGGGTGCAAATCACCAGATCCTTATTGAGGATGGTGATGGAGGTGTCGGCTTCGATCATGTCGGCGGTGACTTCGCCGGGACCGGTCGCGCCCAGACTCATGGTCTTGGGCTCGTCGCCTTCCAGTTGCACGACGAGGTTCTTGACGTTGAGGATGATGTCGGTGACATCTTCCTGGACACCCTGGAGGGTGGTGAACTCGTGGGCGGCGTTGTTGATCTTGACCTTGGTGACGGCCGCGCCCTCGATGGTCGAGAGGAGGATGCGGCGAAGGCTGTTGCCAACGGTGGTGCCCAGACCGCGTTCGAACGGCTCGACGGTGAACTTGCCGTAGGTCTGGTTATTGAGCTCGGCATCGGGGATGACTCGGGTGGGCAGTTCCAGGCCTCTCCAGCGGATACGCATGGGCGTTTCTCCTTGCGGTTGTCTCGGCAGCATCGCCTTGGGGGTTGGCGGGGCTTCGCGTTGCGGTCACTCGCGTCGTGCTGCCGACGTCGCGGCGCCTTCTTCACAAAGCCGTATATGTTGGTCAATAGGCGACAGGCAATCGGGCGAGTCCGAGGGACGATTTGTCCATTGCCTGAAGCCTGTTGCCTTTCTATTACACGCGTCGTTTCTTGCGGGGGCGGCAGCCGTTGTGGGGGATTGGCGTGACGTCCTCGATGGCGGTGATTTTCAGGCCGCTGGCCTGAAGGGCGGTGACGGCGGATTCGCGGCCTGGGCCGGGGCCCTTGATGCGAACTTCGACTTCACTCATGCCGACCTTGCGGGCCTTGCCGGCGGCGTTCTCGGCCGCTCGCGTCGCGGCGAACGGGGTCGACTTGCGGGCGCCCTTGAACCCGACCGTGCCGGCCGAGTCCCACGCCACGGTCTCGCCGTTGACGTCGGTGATGGTGACCTGGGTGTTGTTGAATGTGGCCTTGATGTGGGCGATGCCCCGGGTCACATTGCGTCGAACTTTGCGTGTCTTCTTGGCCATTGGTTTCCTCGAAGCTGATGGCGCTACCACCGGGGTAGCTGACTTCGGTTGTGAACGGGGGACAGGTCGTGTCGCCCGCTAAACGGTTGGGGGGCACCGCGTGCCGCCCGCTGAACGCGTCGATCTTCGATCGACCGCTAAACGATGATTACTTCACGCCCTTCTTGCCGGCGACGGTCTTCTTGCGGCCCTTGCGGGTGCGGGCGTTGG